>CAYPVY010000014.1:0-16571 GCA_964414305.1 uncultured Nitratifractor sp. | reverse complement strand
GCTGAGTATATTGTGAACCAAAATCTAATACAACTATTGGAACTTCTTTCATTAAAATCCTTATTCTATATAGTGTGAACCAAGAGACTCTTCTCGATATAGTGCTTGTTGAACAATTGCTGAGGCTGTATTTAACCTAAGCTCTAAAAGTCTTCCTATATTTTTACTTTTTGTATCATATATGAAGTTTTTAGCCTCTAAAAGCCCCTCTTTTGTTCTAACTATTCCTACATCTCTCCACATAATCTCTCTTAATAAATGTTTATATACCTTATCATTCTTTTGATGTAGAAGTGTATCGTAATCTTTCTCAAAATTAAGCTCATATGGGATGTGATTATCATCTTTTAAGATAGCTTTTGCACATCTGTTAGCAAAAACTGCACCTTCAAGCAAAGAGTTTGAAGCAAGTCTATTTGCTCCATGCACACCAGTTCTTGCTGCTTCACCTATTACATACAATCCTTTAATACCTGGCACTCTACCATCAATATCACAAGAAATCCCACCATTAGCATAGTGAAATGCAGGAGAGATTTCTATTCTATCTTTTGGCAAGTTGTAGCCTAAATTCGAAAATGTTTTATAAATATTTGGGAAACGCTCTCTAAACCACTTAGGCTCAAACATACTAAAATCCAAATATGCCTTTTTGCCAGTTTCTCTTTTATATAAAAAAATTGCACGAGAAACTATATCTCTACTTGCAAGCTCTCCTCTTTTGTCATAATCAAATAAAAATCTTTTACCATCATCATCTACTATCCACGCACCCTCACCTCTTAGAGCCTCGGTTAATAAAAGTTTTCTAGCATATGGAGTTTTTACAAATACTGTTGGGTGAAACTGCATAAACTCCATATCTTTAAGCTCAATACCCTTTTCAACACAAATCCCATGAATATCAGCACTTACTGTTTTTGCATTTGTATTATATTGATATAAAGAGCCTATCCCACCACTTGCTATTATTACATTATCTGCATAAAGAGTATATGGTTTATAATTTACCATTACTCTTACTCCATAGCATCTTCCATTTTCTACCAAAAGGTCATATACCAAAGAGTTTTTTTGTAATTTGTGTGGGTTTAGCTCCATCAAAAATTTATGCATATATCTACCAGTTGCATCTCCACCAGCGTGTAAAATTCTACTAGTTGAGTGTGCAGCTTCTTTGGTATAAAGAAGATTTCCATCTTTATCTAAATCAAACTTCATACCCTTATTTATAAAATCTTCTCTTATCTCAATTGATTCTTTTGATAGGGCTTCAACAGCTTCTAATTTATTATGATGAGCACCTGCATTAAGCGTATCTTCTATATGATATGGGATATCTTCTTCATCTAAAGCTGTAACTATTCCTCCTTGAGCATAAAATGTATTACACTCCCAAGGAATATCTTTACAAAGAACTAAAACATTCATATCTTTTGGTAATTTTGAAGCAAGGTATAATCCTGCTATACCTGCACCTATAATTATTGTATCATATCTTTTACATTCAGACACTATTTATTTACCTTATGAGAATTTTTTTCAATATACACAGGTGGTGTTTTATATCCGCATCCATTAAAGCTTACTATAAATAATAAAGATGCTATAATCGCAATATGAAAAAAGTTAATGAAATTCTTAAGTCTATTAAGTGCAGACCCGATTTTAAAAATATACATAAATACTCCTGTTATAATAAATTAAAACAACTAATGCCCAAAAGATTCCAAGAGGCTATTGCTTTTTTTTATATTAAAAATAATATTTTATTTGGTGCCTTATCTCATCCTGGTTACAAAATGGAACTTAATTATAATAAAGATTTAATAAATAATCTATTAAAACAACTTACCACAATAGATTTAGAGTGTGCTGATGTTTTTAAAAATGTTAAAAAAATAGAATTTTTTGTATCTAAATTTCACACTTTACCACCAAAAATAGACACTAAAACAATTCCAAAATATAAAGAGTTGGCAAAAGGTGAATTTAATATTAAAACAAAAGATAAAGAGATATTATATATTTTTAAAAAAATAAAAGAGGATATTATAATAAACAATGAAAGAGATTAGTAGTGCAATCAAAGAGCTTCCAAAGGAGCCTGGAGTATATCAATACTTTGATAGAAATGCAAGATTATTATATATTGGAAAAGCCAAAAACATTTCAAATAGAGTAAAAAGCTACTGGTTTTTAACTCCAAATATAAGAGCAAAATACCCTCCAACTACCAGAATTGGAAAGATGCTAAGTGAAGCTAAATATATAGATACAATTGTAGTAAATAGCGAAGAAGATGCTCTTATTTTAGAAAATTCACTAATCAAACAGCTAAAGCCAAAATATAATATATTATTAAGAGATGATAAAACCTATCCATATATTTATATAGATGAAACACAAGATTTTCCAAGATTTGATATAACAAGAAAGGTTATCAAATCACCCAAAGTCAAATATTATGGTCCATTCCCAAGTGGTGCAAAAGCTCTGCTAGAAGCTATATATGATTTTTATCCTTTGGTTCAAAAGAAGAGTTGCCTAAGAGGCAAAAGAGCTTGTCTATTTTATGAGATAGGTAAATGCTTGGCACCTTGCGAGGGTAAAATATCAAAAAATGAGTATGCAAAAATTATAAAAGATGCCAAATATGCTATAAATAATAGAAAAATATTGATTGATAAGATGACTCAAAAAATGCTAAAACTTGCTGCAAATGAGAGATTTGAAGAAGCAGCAAAACTTAGAGACTCTATAGAGGTAATAAAATCTCTTCAAATAAAATCTACAATCGATATAGCAAGTAGAGCAAATTATGATATTTTTGCAATCGATAAGTATAAAGATAAAGGGGTAGTTGTAAAAATATTTATGAGAGATGGTAAAATTGTATCTTCAACTCATCATATTTTTAGAAATGTAGATAAATTTGATAGAGATGAAGCATACAAACAAGCTTTAATTGATCATTATAAAAGTATTATAAATTTGGATTTAAATAGAGTCTTAGTAGCTCATGATTTTGAAGATAGAAAAAGTGTTAGTGAAGTTATATCAAAAATTTATAATAAAAAAATAGTTGTAGAAGCACCAAAATCTGGAAATAAAGCAAAACTAATAGATTTAGCCATAAAAAATGCAAAAGAGATTTTAAAACAAGATAAAAAAGATGATAGTTTAAAAATTGAGGATGAACTAAGAGAGTTATTGTCTCTAGAGTCAACACCATATAGAATAGAGGTATTTGACAACTCTCATATGATGGGTGATGCAACAGTTGGAGCAATGGTTGTATGGGATAATGGAGAGTGGGATAAAGCATCATATAGACAATATGAATTAAATAGTAAAGATGAATATTCACAAATGAAAGAGTTATTAACTAGGAGAGTGGAAAGTTTTAGTAAAGTATCTCCTCCAGACCTTTGGGTAATTGATGGAGGAGCAACTTTGCTTAAATTGGCACTTGATATATTAAACAAAAACAGAGTTAATCTAGATGTAGTAGCAATTGCAAAAGAGAAATTAGATGCAAAAGCACATCGTGCAAAAGGTGCAGCAAAAGATATTATTTATACACAAAATGGTGAAGTGCTTGAATTAAAAAGCACAGATAAACGACTTATATTTTTACAAAAACTTAGAGATGAAGCTCATAGATTTGCAATAAGTTACCACAAAAAGAAAAAACAAAAAGAAGATATGAAATTAAAACTATATGAACATAAAAATATAGGAAAAGAGGTTGTTAAAAAATTATTAAACTACTTTGGAACTTTCGAAGCTATTGAGAATGCTTCATATGATGAGATTGCTAAAATTACTAACAAAAAAGTTGCCAACTCATTAAAAAAGTGTTAAAAATATTTAAATTTGAAATATTAAATCAATTTTAATAAGTAATATAATATCATACATATTAATAAATAACCTTATTATTCTAAAGGAAACAAGATGTATTTTATTTCAAATCAAGAGGATTATATTGTAGCTGCAAGTAAAAGCTTTTTAGATAAAATTGGATATAGAGATATATGCAATATATCATTAGCATTAAAAAATCAGCAAATAACCTTTGTAGAAGATGATGAACTAAAAGTATCTACATTTGATAAATCATTTAAATATAAACTTATTGAGCTTCATTCAGCTTTTGGTAAATTAAATCTATATCAATTAGCACTAGAGAGTCAAATATCATTAGATGATGAAAATCTAGATTATTTAAGAAAAATAAAAGATGGTGCTATCAAAAGTAGTGATGAAAATTTTGATGTTCCAAAGATAAACAAAGAGCAAAAAGATGAGCATGAACTAGAGGTAATAAAAATATTTGGAAAAGATGAAGATGAAGAGAGCTCTAAAATAGAACTTAAAGAGTATAGTCTAGATGAGTCTTCAAAAAATGAAATAAATAAAAGTGAACAAAACTTTATTAATAAACAAATAGATACAAAAGAGCAAAAAGAAGAAATTGATAATAAGGTTAACTCAGAAGATACTCAATTAGATGATGAGTTTGATAAGGCTTTAAGCAAGATAATTACTCAAGATACAGAAGAAGAAGTAATCAAAACTGAACCTCAAGAAAAGGAAGAGTTAAAAAAAGATTATAGCAAAGATATTGAAACTGAAGAGATTGAGGCTAAAGTAGATAAAAAAATTGAAGACAATATTAGTAACAAAATAGAAGAGCAAATACAAAAAGAAGAAGATAATCTAAACAAATCTCAAGAGTTTGAAAGTCAAAAAGAGCATAAAACAAAAACTAAAAAGAGCAGACTCAATAAATTTGCATCTAGATTTTTCCCTTGGGGGTCAAAAGAGGAAGAAGAAGAGGAAGAGATAGAATTTGAAGATACTCCAAGTGGATTATCTATTGCAAATGAGATTAAACCAAAAGATCAAAAGGTAGATGCAAAAAAAGTAGAAATAGATACTCAAAAAGAGATTGAAGTTGAAAAAATAGAAGAAGATGTAAAAGAGGATATAGAAAGCGATATTGAAAAATCTATCAAAGAGACTCCAAGTGAAATTGAAGAGATAGATATTGCTAATGAAATAAAAAATATACCTATAAAAGATGAAGATTTAGGTTTTGATACCAAAACTACTAAAGAGATTGAATCTACAGAAACTAAAAAAGTAGATACTTTAATTGAAGAGGGTGTTTTAGACCAAATATTATCAACTAAAGTTCAAAATATAAATCTAGAGGAAAATGCTAAAAAATTAAGTATAAGCCTTGATAATTACAAAATGCTTTTAGAAAATTTCTTAGAAGAGATAGAAAACTATAAAAATGAGATAAAAGCTTCTCAAGAAGAGATAATATCTATGCTTAGTGATGCTAGTAGATTATTATCTTTAGATATAGTAACTACTAAATTAAATGATATAAAAAGCTCTAACAATAAAGAGTTACAAATTAAAGAGTTAGATAGAGTAGTAGAACTACTAAAAGATAAGTTAAATCAAGATAGTAAATCTACTAATATAGCTGATGAGATTTTTGAGAAAAAAGATGAGCTAAAAGCAAAAACTTATAACAAAGATACTTCACTTCCAAATGATGTAATTGACATTACTACAGCGAAAAATCTTCTTATGCAAATTCATTCTAAAGATTTTGAATTTGACGCAAAAAGAGCATCAGATGAACTAAACCTTCCAGAATCTTTGATATATGAATTTGTAGATGATTTTATCAAGCAATCAAAAGAGCATCTTAATGTTTTAGTTGATGCATATAATAAAAACAATATAAAAACAATTCAAACTACAGCTCATATGCTAAAAGGTGCAGCAAGTAACTTAAGATTAGATGAAATTGCAAATACTCTATTTAAACTACAAAAAGAGAATAGCTTAGAAAAAAGTGGGGAGTTAATAAAAGAGTTTGTAGCATTACTTAAAGGCTTAGAGATTAATGTAAAAGGTGTGGAGAGTTTATATGAAGATTAAAAATAAACTAAAATTAATAACTATACTCCCCACGCTAATATTAGCAGTAGCTTCAACATATCTATTTTACAACACATACATAAATTACGAAAAAAACAAAGCTTATAAAATTGTAATTAAAAACAATAAATATTTAGATAATCTTTTGGTTGAGATTGGTAAAGAAAGAGGTATAGTAGCTTTATATTTAGCATCAAATAAACAAAAATATAAAGAGCTACTAGATAAACAGATTGAAAAAACAAATAATGCGATCAAAAACTATAAAAACAATCTAATAATAGAGAATAATTCAATATTACCAAAAGATTATATTTTTAATGAAGCAATCAATATAGATAAGAACAGATATTATACATTAAATAATAAACTAAAAAATATATCAAAAATAAGAGCTATGGTAAATAGAGCTTCACCTCAAAATTATATTAAAGTTCTTGATAGCTATACAAATAATTTAACAAAACCTATATTAAATTCTTTATTAGCCATAAATAAATTTTCACTAAATCTAGATATAAATAAAATTAGCAATACCCTAACAAATATTTATATATCACAAGAGTATCTAGGTTTGCTTAGAGACTTTTTGGTAGTAAATATTGAAAAAAAAGCTACAATTGATAAAGCAATTTTAAATAAGTGGATAGATTACCATTCAAAAGCTATGCAATTTAATCCAAAACTTATAGATAATGATAAATTATCAAAAGCAATAAATAATTACCTTAATAACTCATATAATAAAACAATACACGAAAAGTTTATAGATGTATATTATAATATAATAAATAATGCAAAAAGTGGCAATTATCCAATTGATACTTTAAGTTTATTTACAGTTTTGAGTAAATATATTTCGCTACATGATCAAACATCAGCTGTAGTGTATGATATAGCTAAAAAAGAGTTAGATAGCTACTCTAAAAAATATCTTATTTTAGTTGCACTATTTGCTCTTTTATTACTTATTTCTATTTTACTAATATTATTTGGCTCTAAATTGGCAAAAGAGCTTGAAAATAACTCTAAAGAGCTTGAGAGGTCATTAAAAAGAGCCGTTCAAAAAATAGGTGAAACAGACCCTAGTATAAAAGATGAATTAAGTGATATAAATAATATAGATTTTGAGACTTCAGAGGGTATGAAGAAAGGATATAATTTCTTAGAGAAGATGATAGAATCAGCAAAAGAAGATAAAATTGCTGCAATAGAAGCAAACAAAGCAAAATCATACTTCCTTGCAAATATGTCTCATGAAATTAGAACACCAATGAATGGTATTATAGGTTTTGCTGAGCTTCTTAAAGGAACAAAATTAGATGATGAACAAAAAGAGTATGTAGAAATTATTGAAAAAAGTTCAGATAATCTATTAGATATAATAAATAATATACTAGATTTATCTAAACTAGAGAGTAATAGAGTTGAATTAGAACATGTAATTTTTGATACTGCAAAGGAATTTGATAGTGCAGTTGATACATTTGCAGTAATAGCATCAGATAAGAATATAGAATTAAACTACTTTTTGGACCCTCAAATTAGCCCTAAACTAAAAGGAGACCCTACAAAATTAAAAGAGATTTTAACAAATCTATTAAATAATGCTATTAAATTTACTGAGAGTGGCGGAGAAATAGATGTTGAAATAAACAAAAGTTTCAAAGTAAAAAATGATAATAAAGTATGGATTGAATTTATTGTCAGAGATACTGGTATTGGAATGTCAAAAGAGCAACTTGAGAGAATTTTCCAACCATTTACTCAAGGTGATTCATCTATAAACAGAAAATATGGTGGAACTGGTCTTGGATTAACTATTACTAAGCAATATATTGAACTTCTTGGAGGAGAGCTAAAAGTTGAAAGTGAACTAGGAGTTGGTTCAACTTTTTCATTTACTCTTCCTATTGAAGAGATTGAGAGTAATATAGATTATAAAGATAGATTTAAAGAGTTGAATATACTATTGTATAAAGAAAAAGATAAAGATAATAGATTGGCTCAATATCTAAGTAGATATTTTGATTATTTTGGTGTTAATTATGAAAACTTTAGCAATAATTTAGAGCTAAAAACACTACTAGATAAATATAGTAACAAAAATAAAAATATCTTAATTGATATAGATATAGATTACAATCAAATGCTAGAGATTATTCCAATAATTAATAAAGATGAATTAGTTATTATTTCAAAAGTAACTAATAATGAGCCTATAAACAATCTTTCAATTCCTAATGATAGAATATTATATAAGCCTATTGGGTTTAATAAATTAATAAGCACTCTTAAATATTTAAGCAATATTGAAGAAAAAGAGGAAGAGAGCAGTGCAACTGTTCAAGCAAAATATAATGCAAAAGCTTTGGTAGTTGAAGATAATTTAATTAACCAAAAGCTAATTGTTAATATTTTAAAAGGATTTGGATTAGATGTAGATGTAGCCGATAATGGATTAGAAGCTGTAAATAAAGTTAAAACTTCAAATAATTATGATTTAATCTTTATGGATATACAAATGCCTATAATGGATGGTATTGAAGCTACAAAAGTAATTAAAAAATATGAAAAAGAGTCTAATCTACCTCATATTCCAATAGTTGCATTAACTGCAAATGCACTAAAAGGTGATAGAGATAGATTACTAAAAGAGGGATTAGATGAGTATATCTCTAAGCCAATTGAGATGTCTGAATTGTTATATATACTTCATAAATTCTTAAATAAAAAATCAACTATTAATTTAAAAGTTGATAAAAATAGCAAAGAAACAACAAATGAAAAAAAACAAGTTGATATAAATAACAAAAAAACAAAACAAACTCCAGAAGAGAGTAAAAAGATTGAAGATAGTAGTAATAATGCTAACAATGAAGAAAAAAAAGTTCTAATTGCAAAAAAATTCCCTTTAAGTAATAAAATTTTATCTACTTTAATGTCATCTGTTGATATAGATTATGATATAATACAAGATAATGAAAAATTAGCTCATAAGTTAGCAAATAGTAGTTATGATATAATCTTTACCGATGCTGAGTATATTTCAGATACTGTTAAAGAGATATTAAAAAATAATAATATTGCAGTAATTTTAACTGAAGAGATTAAAGATAAAGACAAATTTAAAGATATAAATATAAAACATATTAACCAATTAACAAATAAAGAAGAGATTTTGTCAATTATAAATGAAATTAGGGATATAGATGAGTAAACTAAATATACTTTTAGTCGATGATGATACTATAAATAGAAAGCTTATAAAAGCTCTTCTTTCACATCACAAAGATATTGTAAATAGTATAATAGAAGCAAGTGATGGAGCTGAAGCATTAGAGATTGTAAATAGTAATAAAGATATAAATTTGGTTCTTTTGGATATAATAATGCCTATTTTAGATGGTAAAGCTTTTTTGAAGCACTTTAGAACACAAAAATCAAATAGTAATATTCCTGTTATTATCTTAACTACAGATGATACACAAAAATCTGAAATGTTAAATTATGGAGCAGATGATATTTTAATTAAGCCAATAAAAGAGGATGATTTATTAAAAAAGATTAACTACTGGACTCAAGAGCTATAAAATAGCGTTGAGTCAATAAAAGATTTAGTATTTAAATTTAATTAAGAATAGCATCTATATGACTAACATATGCTGTATTTAATACTCTAACTCCTCTTGCAATCCCATCATCTCCAACAGCAAAGATAATTTCGCCATTTGTGCTTTTCATAATTTTTCTATGAGTTATTATATGAAAAACCCAAACATTACTCAAACCCATACTTTTTGCTTCTTTTATTTGAGTATTTTTAGATGGTATATTAATAGTTAAAAACCCTCCACTCTTTTCCATACCTGCTACTTGAACTCTATAACTTCCTGCTGGTTTATCTCTAAGTTGAACCACAATATTATGATAAATAGAAAACAAATCATTGTATGTAAAAAAACTCAAATATCTACTCTTATCTTCTACTACTTTTCCATCTTTCCACTTTTTTCTATGTTTTTTTATTTTTTGGGTAGTATAATCAAAGTTATACTCTAAAAGACCTTTTTTATTTTTAAAGCTATATTTTTGTCTAAAGTAATTAGATTTATATATATTTCCAACTACCCTACCCTCTGAGTGGTAATGTTCTATTCTATTTCCTGATAACTTTTTGGCAAAACCAAATGTTCTCATAGAAGCATCTATTGAATAGTTAGATGCAACACTATAGTTAACATTTACTTCTCCTATTGTTCCAAATATAGGAGCTTTTATTTTATAATGCAATGATTGCGAAAAAAGCTCTAAACTAAAAAGTAGTGATATAGTAACAAATCTCATATCAAAGCCTTTTTTATTTGTATTATAGCACTTCTTTGTGAATAGTTTGTGATATAGTTACTTTTGAAAAATTTTGGTATAATTACACAATTTAAAAAGTGGATAAATATATATGAAAAAAGTTGCAATAATTGGACGACCAAATGTAGGTAAAAGCTCTTTGTTTAATCGTCTATTAAAAAAAAGAGATGCTATTACATCTGATGTAAGTGGAACTACAAGAGATATTAAAAAAGGTATAGTTGATATACTTGAGAATAGAGAATTTGAACTTTTAGATACTGGAGGAATAGATTATAGTGATGAGCTTTTTAGCAAAGTTGGTGATAAATCTTTAAAAGCTGCTAAAGAGGCTGATATTATAGTTTATATGGTTGATGGCAAAACTATTCCAGATGATGAAGATAAGCAAAGATTTTGGGAATTACAAGCACTAAATAAACCTATAGCTTTGCTTGTCAATAAGATAGATAACGACAAAGAGCAACAAGAGAGATTTTGGGAATTTAGTGAATTTGGGGCTAATGATATCTTTCCAATTTCTGTTAGTCATAATCGTGGTCTTAGCCCATTTTATAAATGGCTAGAAGAACATATAGCTCCAAATAAGATTCAAAATAATATAGTTGAAGATGAGGATATGCCACTAGAGCTATTACTTGAAAATATGGATGAAGAAGAGGAAGATAAAGATATAAAAGTGGCAATAATAGGAAGAGTAAATACTGGTAAAAGCTCTTTATTGAATGCACTATTAAAAGAAGATAGAGTAGTAGTTAGTGATGTAGCAGGAACTACTATTGACCCGATTGATGAGACAATTGAATATAATGATTATAATATAACTTTTGTAGATACAGCTGGTATTAGACGAAGAAGCAAAATATTAGGAATTGAAAAATATGCTTTAAATAGAACAGAAAATATGTTAAAAGATGCTGATATTGCTTTGCTTTTAATTGATGCAACTACTGGGGTTACTGAGCTTGATGAGAGAATAGCTGGATTGATAGATAAGTATAAATTAGGTGCTTTAATTGTTGTAAATAAATGGGATATTAGAGGTGAGAAAGAGTATAAAGAGGCTATAGAAGATATTAGAGATAAATTAAAATTTTTGCACTATGCACCAATTATAACAATTTCAGCAAAGAGTGGTCAAAGAGTAAATAAAATATTAGACCATATTGTAAATATTTATAAGAGATACTCATATAGAATACCAACATCAAAATTAAATGATGCTATAAAAATGGCAATATCTAGACACCATGTTCCAAGCCATAATGGGCAAGTAGTAAAGATAAAATATGCAACACAATTTGCAACAAAACACCCAAGAATTGCACTAATTGTTAATAAACCTCATTTATTACACTTTAGTTACAAGAGATATTTAACAAATTTTCTAAGAGAGCAGTTTGACTTTGAGGGTGTGCCAATAGAGCTAATTGCTAGAAAACGAGGCGAGAGAGACAATATTGAAGAGGAGTAAAATTTGAGAGTATTATCAGGAGTTCAACCATCAGGAAAATTACATCTAGGTAACTATTTTGGAGCAATTGCTTCAATGTTACAATATCAAGAAGAGCATGAACTTTTTGCATTTATACCAAACTATCATGCACTTAGTGGTAATGTAAAGCTAGAAGATTTAAAACAAAATACTATAGAGGCTGCAATAGATTTTTTATCGCTTGGAATTGATCCAAATAAAACTATATTTTGGGTTCAAAGTCAAGTAAAAGAGGTATTAGAGCTATACTGGATATTATCTAGATACACTCCAGTAGGATTATTAGAGAGGGCTCATAGCTATAAAGATAAAGTTTCCAAAGGAATCTCACCAAGCCATGCATTATTTAGCTATCCTGTATTAATGGCTGCTGATATATTGCTATATGATGCACAATTAGTCCCAGTAGGAAAAGATCAAATACAACATCTAGAAATGACTAGAGATATAGCAAATAAGTTTAATAATGAACATGGTGATATCTTTACTATACCTGAGGCATATGTTCCAAAAGATGTAGCTACTATTCCTGGAATTGATGGAGCAAAGATGAGCAAAAGTTATAATAATACAATTGAAATTTTTTGTGATGAAAAAGCTCTTCAAAAAAGATGCAATAAAATAGTTACCGACTCTACTCCTCTAGGAGAACCACTTGAATGGGAAGATAACAATGTATATGCAATTGCTTCACTATTTTTAGATGAAGAGCAAAAAAAAGAGCTTCAAAATGATTACAAAAGTGGAAAATATGGTCATGGACACTTCAAAAAAATCTTAAAAGAGTTAATATGGGATTATTTCAAAGAAGCAAGAGAGAAAAGGGAATATTATCTAAATAATATTCAAGAGATTGAAAAGATATTAGAAGAGGGAGCAAACAAGGCTAGAGCCATAGCTTCTAAAAAAATGCAAATCGTTAGAGAAGCAGTAGGTATAATTTAAAAAATTATGCTAAAATTCCTAAAATAAATTAATGGAGAGAGAAAAATGGATATTACAAAAATTGGTCCTGGTAAATGCCCAGATGAAGTAAAAGCAATCATAGAAGTGCCTTATGGCTCAAATATTAAATATGAATTAGATAAAGATAGTGGTGCTATAGAAGTTGATAGGGTGATGTTTTCTGCTATGTTTTATCCTGCAAATTATGGTTTTGTAGCAAATACTTTATCAGATGATGGAGACCCAGCAGATATTTTAGTATTGGGTGAATATCCTTTAATACCTGGTTCGTTTATAAAGTGCAGATTAATAGGTGTGTTATTAATGGAAGATGAAGGTGGAGTAGATGAGAAACTTTTAGCTGTTCCTCACGAAAAAATTGACCCTACTTTTAAAGAGATTCAAGATATAAAAGATTTACCAGAACATACATTAAACAAAATTAAAAATTTCTTTGAAACTTATAAAATGCTTGAGCCAAACAAATGGGTAAAAGTAACAGGTTATAAAGGCAGAGATGATGCAGCAAAAATTTTAGAAACGGCTATTAAAAACTATAAAGGCTAATTTATGAAAAAAGTAGCTTTTTTCATAATAGGTATCTTTTTATTTGGTAGTTGCACTCAAATAGTTACTGCTCCAGTAAAACTAGCTGGAACTGCAGTATCAACAACGCTTGATGTTGCTGGTGCAGCTGGAGGAGCTGTTGTAAATACTGTTACTGGAGGAAGTAAAGATAAAAAGTAATATACTTTACTTTCTTAATTAATTTCCTATTAAATAATATTATTGTATAATCTATATAAAATATAATTAGGTTGTATAATGCTAAGATTCAATCTCTCAACAAATAAAGAGATAAATTTAAATGATATATATTTGGCTCTATTGAACTATATTTATGCATCACAAAATAACAAAGAGTATATACTAAAGATTGAAGATTTAAATAATCAAAATTTTGAAGAGATAAACAAAGAGATTTTAAAAAAATTTGCAATCAATTTTACTGACACTTACAATCAAACCCAAAATATAAAAATATATAATAGATTTATTGATAATTTACTTGAAAAAAGAGTAGCTTATAAAGATAAAAATAGTAAAAATCCAATTTATATTAATTGTAATAATTTACAATACGAAATTGTAGATAAAGATGGAAATCCAACATTAATATTTTCAAATATTATTGATGATATGATATTAAACATTGATACCAATATAGACTTTATAAACAACAAAGAGAGTAATAATTTAAAAACATATATCTATAAAGAGCTTGATTATAGCAATAAAATAGATTTTATTTATATCAACTCAATTGATAATGGCAATATCCCAATAAAAAAACTTTTTGAAGATGGGTTTATACCAGATGCAATTATAAATTATCTATTATCTATAAATTATGACTTAAAAGATAAAGATATCTTTTATCTACCTGATGCCATAAACTTTTACGATATTTCAAAAATAAAAAATAATAAAGCTACATTTGACATACAAATACTAAAAGAGTTTAATAAAAAACACCTAGAAATGATGGATAACAAAAGGTTATCTACAATAGTTGGATTTGCCGATGAAAATATTGGAAAACTCCTAAAAGTTCTATTAAAAAAATCATACACAATAAATGAACTAGTAGATAAATTTAAAACTATCTTTAGAGCAAAAAAATGCAATGAATATAAAGATAATTTAGAGCTAAAAGAGTTATCACATATTATTCTTAAAGCTCCTATGATTGAATCATATGAAGAGTTTTTTGAATATCTTTTAAAAAATAGTGATTTTTCCAAAGGTAAATTAGATACACTACTAAAAGAACTTTTATTATCAAATATAGATATTAAATTAAAAGATATATATCCATATATAAAACCATATCTTTTGGAGGTAGCAAGATGTCAATAATCGTAAATAGCTTTTTAGCTCTTATACAATTAATACTAAATTTATATATTTGGGTAATTATAATTGCAGCTCTACTTAGCTTTGTAAGTCCAGACCCTAGAAATCAAATAGTTCAACTTATACGCTCTTTAACTGAGCCTCTATTTGAATTTGTTAGAAAAAAATTACCATTTGTAGTAATTAATGGTATAGATTTATCACCACTATTAATTATTTTTGTGCTTAATATTATCAATAATATTATAAGCAGATTATACATTTAAGTTTTAAAGAAAAAAAATAGATAAAGAGGTTATTGCGTTTTGAACATATTAAAAAATATTATACTTTTATTGATACTATTTTCATATTCTATTTTTGCTTTAACTCTAGATGAACTAAAGAGTATGCCAAAATCAATAGAGAGAGATTTTTATATATGGAAATACTTAAATCAAGCAAATATAACAAAAGATGAAGCAATAAAAGCTTCAAAACTAATTTATCATATTAATTCAAAATTAGATAAATCATTTTATAAAAAAACTCACTCTCATCTACCCAAAAAAGAGTATAAAGTCTCAAAAGCTAAGTTAATTAAATACAAAAAAATCATCTCTTCCTTACATAAAAGCAAAAACTTTTATAAAGCTTGGTTAAAGCTAAATGATTATGATAAACTTCTTATATTTACTTTAGCTGGTAAAGAAAATAGAATATTATTAAATAGAAATATTCCTCAAAAAATATATAATAATTTTCAAAAATATAAAGAGGTTAATCAATTTATATTTAGATCTTTTAGAGAAAATCTATATAATCTTCAAAAAGTAATATTAAATAGTGCCCCTATAAATAAAACAAAAATTACATATAGAAATCTTATGAAATTGGGCTTTAGAGCACTTTTAAATGATAATAAAAATATGGCATCAATATTTTTTAACAATGCTATCAAAAAAGCAAAAACTAAATTTTATGCTGATAATGCACTATTTTGGCTATATCAAAGCACCAAAAATAAAAAATATTTAGAAAAATTATCAAAAAGCTATGATTTTAATATATACAAATTAATTGCTTTAGATATCTTAAATAAAAATTATCCATATCCACCAAATTCTTCTATAAACTTAAACAAAAAATCAAAAATAGATATAACTAACCCAATAGAGTGGGCAAGATTAAAACAAAAAATATTTTCAAATAGATATAATCTATTTAATTTAGCCAAAGAGTATAATTCACTTGAAAGCTCAGCTTATTACTATTATATTTTAAATAAGGCAACAAAAGACAAAAAACAATTCTTTCCTATGCCATACAAAAATCTTATGAATTCATATACTACTGATAGAAAAGCTTTAATTTATGCAATTGCAAGGCAAGAGAGTCATTTTATTCCAGCATCAATATCAAGTTCATTTGCTGTAGGAATGATGCAATTTATGCCATTTTTAGTTAAGCACATAGCTAAAGAAAGGGGTGAGAATATAAAACTTGATGATATGTTTAAGCCCCAAATTTCTATTAGATTTGCAAATACTCATTTAGATTATTTAAACAAATATCTCTATCATCCTCTATTTGTTGCTTATGCATATAATGCTGGAATTGGATATACAAGAAGATTGATTAGAAAAAATATATTTAAAAGTGGTAAATATGAGCCATATCTAAGCTTAGAGTTAGTAGATAATGATGAAGCTAGATACTATGGCAAAAAAGTTTTGGCAAATTATGTAATTTATAAAAAGCTACTAGGCTCACCTATAAAAATAACTACATTATTAAATCAACTTGATAAACCAAGTTTGACTGATAGATTTAGATAAAACTATTTGGCAAGAATATAAAACTATTACTAAATTTATCTAAATCCTCTTTGCTTGGC
>CAYPVY010000013.1:11390-16618 GCA_964414305.1 uncultured Nitratifractor sp. | reverse complement strand
TTATCCATCTTCTCAAGCTCTTTTTTCAAAAACTCTTCATCAATTGGAAGCTCTTGCTCAAACAATCTCTCCATTGCTATAAAAAGATATTGATGAAATGGCAAATAAAAATCTTCAGGTTTTAAATAAGATGCCACATCTTCATAAATCTCTGGATCAAAAATTATTGCTGAAAGAACAGCTCTTTCAATATTTAGGTTATATAACTCTTCCATAAAACTCCTACTTAACCATTTAGCCAATTTTTTACAAAACTATTTAATCTATCCTTACTCCACTTCAATCTAGCACTTTTTGCTATAGCAACAAACTCATCTTTTGCTCTATCTAAATCATCATTTATAATTACAAAATCATACTCATTAATTGCTTTTATCTCATCTTTTGCATTCTCTAATCTACGATTAATAATATCAATATTATCCAAATTTCTATCCATCAATCTACTCTTTAACTCCTGCAAAGATGGAGGAGTTATAAAAGCACTAACTACTATCTCTCCAAGAGCTTTTCTTACAAGTCTATGACCTTGAACATCTATATCAAAAATTACAAGCTTATCATTATTTAGTGCCTCTATTACTGGTTTTAATGAAGTTCCATAGTAGTTATTATGAACCTTTGCATACTCTAAGAAATCTCCTCTTTTAATACCTTCTTCAAACTCTTCTTTTGATACAAAATAGTAATCAACTCCATCAACTTCGCCATCTCTAGGCTCTCTTGTAGTAGTAGATACCGAAAAGTAATAATCTCCAATTTCTTTTGATGCAGCTTCAATAATAGTGCTTTTCCCAGCACCGCTAGGACCAGATAAAACCAAAATAGCACTACTCATAAATACTCTTTTTAAATTTTATATTAATCTTTATTTTCGCACCCTTAAGAAGCTTTTTTAACTCTTTTTTTGTCAATCCTCTACACTCATATAAAAACTCTTTAGCATCTTTGCCTTTTAGCTTAATATCTTCTCTTCGGTTAAGCCTATCTATAATATCTTCAATATCATCTTCATCATCCATATTCATAAGCTCTTTAATTTTTTCAATCTCATTAATATCTAAAACATTTGTTCCAGCATCGCTACTATCTTCTACCTCATCAATATCATCTAAAATCTCTTCTATATCTTTTGGTAAAAAAGGCTTTTTAACAACTATATCAAACTCATTATCAATATCACTACTTCCTATTAAAACAAGTTTTTTATAACTTATATTATCTTTAATATCTTCAATCTCTTCATCCAAATCATATATTGAATCATCCACAAAGATAATATCATAGCTATCACTAGATGCACTATCAACAGATTTTATATGCTCACTATTTATACTCTCATCTTTAAAGATTAGCTTTAACAACTCTATTACAATTGATGATTGAGATATTACTAAAATATTCATAGTCTTACCTTATATAATTTATTAATTTAATTTTACACTTATGTTGCTTAAAAGCCAAACTTAAAAAGTGATTAATAATTTGAAGTAAAAGTAGATGGTACACTCTACAGGATTCGAACCTGTGACCTTCTGAACCGCAATCAGATGCTCTATCCAGCTGAGCTAAGAGTGCACTAATTTAGAAAGCGAATTATAAAAAACAAGAGCTTAGAAGCTACTTAAATAGGTCTTCTAAAGCTGATGTATCTGTTGTTTTTGTTAAGTTCTCCTCTGTTGTTGTATCTGCACTTAATGTTGTGCCTTCAACATCATTTAACTCTATCGTAAATTTTGTAAGCATAGATGCCAAACGAATATTTATCCCACTCTTTCCAATAGCTTTTGCTTTTTGATCAGATGTTATATCAACAATCGCTCTTTTATCATTTTCGCTATTGCTTACAATTTTAACTCCTTTTACAACTGCTGGAGATAATGCCCTTGATATATAAACTTCTGGCACTGGAGAATACTCAATACAATCAATATTTTCTCCATTAAGCTCTTTACTAACTGCATTTATTCTAACTCCATTTGTTCCTACAGCTGCACCTACTGGGTCAATATTTGTTCTATTTGTTGTTAGAGAAACTTTTGCTCTCTCTCCTGGTATTCTAGCAGATGAGACTATCTCAACATAGCCATCTTCGATTTCAGGAACCTCTTTTTTCATAAGCTCTTCTAAAAATTTTGGAGATGTTCTAGTTAACTCCAAAAACATACCAAACTTTGGCTCAACCTTAACAAACTTAAGTAAAGCTTTAAGGGTGTCTCCTACCTCAAATCTTTCACCTTTTATTCTATTTCTTTGGGTTAAAATACCTCTAAGCTCTCCTATTTCTACATATGTATTATCATCTTCATCAATCCTAGTTACAACACCACTAATTATAGTTCCTACTTTTTTCTTATACCCTTCAAAAAGCTCTTGCTCAATATTTCTTTGTAGATGATACTCAAGCTCTTTATAGAGATTTGAAGCACCTGTAGCCCCATACTCTTCTAAATCAAAAGCCAATCTTATCTCATCACCAATCTCTACATCTCCATACTCTTTAGCTTCTTCAATATTTATATAAACTTCTGGCTTTTCATCAGCTCTTGGATCGCCATCTTCAACAACTTTTAAAACTCTATATATCTCAATTTTATCATTCTCTTCATCATCATTTATTTCAAATCTACACTCTTGCCCTTCTAACCTTTGAGCAGTCTTAATAAGTGCTACCTTAAAAGCATCTCTTGCACTCTTTACAGATATTCCTTTGTCATGTGCAATTGCTTCAATAATAGAATTAACTTTTTCCATAAAAATTCCTCTCTACAATCGCCAAAATTTAATCAACAGTAAGTTTTAATAGGGGATTGTCTATTTTGTAGTAATAAAATTATAGCTAAATAAACTTATTTTTTGTTATAATGCCAAAAAAGATTCTAAAAGGATAATTTATGGAGCTAAAATTAGCAAAACCTGCACTAAACGAAAAATCTAAAAAAATTACACTAGAAGAGATTGAAAAAAATCTTGATAAAAAACAATTTTACTATTTTGATAGAGAAAATGAGCATAAAGACTTATTAGCACTAAAAGAGCATTTTGAAAACCTAGGTCATACTGTTTTACTTAGAGAAGCAAAATATGCTTTGGGTGATTTAGATTATATTTATGAGTTACATATATTATAATTATGAAGAAGCTTTTTATTGAAACTCTAGGATGTGCAATGAATGTTCGCGATAGCGAACATATGATAGCTGAGCTTTCTCAAAAAGAGAAATATACTCTTACTAATAATCCAAAAGAGGCTGATTTAATAATAATTAATACTTGCTCTGTTAGAGAAAAGCCAGTATCTAAGCTTTTCTCAGAGATTGGTCAATTTAAAAAAATTAAAAAAGATGGTGCAAAAATTGGTGTTGCTGGATGCACAGCAAGTCATCTTGGAGAAGAGATTATAAAAAAGGCTCCAGTAGTTGATTTTGTTTTAGGGGCTAGAAATGTATCTAAAATAACTCAAGTTATTAATAAAAAAGGTGCAGTAGAGATAGATACATCTTATGATGATAGCACCTATGTCTTTGGAGAATATAGAAGTAATCCATTTAAGGCTATGGTAAATATCTCAATTGGATGTGATAAATCATGCACCTTTTGTATCGTGCCTGTAACTAGAGGAGAAGAGATATCTATACCTAGCCATTTAATTATACAAGAGGTTCAAAAAGCAGTTGATAGTGGAGCAAAAGAGGTAACTTTACTTGGTCAAAATGTAAATAATTATGGCAGACGATTTAGCACCAACACTTTTGGAGCTAAAAATTTCACTGAACTTTTAAGAGAAGTGAGTAAAATTGATGGATTAGAAAGAATTAGATTTAGCTCCCCTCACCCACTCCATATGGATAATGAGTTTTTAGAAGAGTTTGCATCTAATCCAAAAATCTGCAAACAAATACATGTGCCACTTCAAAGTGGCTCTACCAAAATACTTAAAAGTATGAAAAGAGGTTATTCAAAAGAGTGGTTTTTAGATAGATGCAATAAAATTAGAGATTTGGTTCCAAATGTTGCTATCTCTACAGATATTATTGTGGGATTTCCTGGAGAGAGTGATGAAGACTTTGAAGATACAATGGATGTATTAGAAAAGGTTAGATTTGATTCTTTATTCTCATTCAAATACTCTCCAAGACCCCATACTGAAGCTGCAAAATATCCAAATCAAGTAGATAAAGAGATTGCATCTAAAAGATTAACAAAACTCCAAACTAGGCACAAAGAGATTCAAAAAGAGATAATGGATAATCAGGTTGGAACTATAGCTGAAGTTTTATTTGAAGAGTTAAAAAGTGATGGCAAGGTTGCTGGAAGAAGTGATGAAGGAAGGTTAGTAATGGTAAAGGGGAGTGAAGAACTATTAGGCAAAATAAAAAAAGTCAAAATCACCTCTGCAAATATAACAAAGCTTGATGGAGAAGTTATTAACTAATGGATTTAGAGAGTTTTATTGAGCCATTTTTAAATTATTGTAAAGATATTAGAGGATACTCTAATGAGACTCTAAAAAGCTATAAAATCTCTCTAAACCAATTGCTCAAATTTCATGAAATTGAGTATAAAAAAGATACTATTATATTAAATATCATGCCCCTTAGATTATATTTATCAAACCATTCTAAAAAAGCAATTTCTGCAAAACTAAGTGCTATTAGGTCATTTGTAAAATATATCAAAAATTATAAAAATATAGATATAAAATTAAAAGGTGCTCAATCAATCAAAGTGCCAAAAACACTTCCTAAACCTCTAAGACAAGAAGATATTATAAAAGTTATCAAAAATACAAATACTCAAAATTCACTCATTATAAAGATACTCTATTCACTAGGCTTAAGAGTTAGTGAAATTAGTGATATAAAACTCACTGATATCTCAAATGGATGGATTAGAGTTCATGGAAAAGGTAAAAAAAGTAGAGAGATTCCTATAATCAAATCTCTACAAGATGAAATAGACAAATATATTCAAGAGTTTAAACCCCAAAAATATCTATTTGAAAATAAAAAAAGTAAACTAAATGATGCTCAAATTAGATATATAATACAAAAAGAGTTTGCACAATATGGTATAAAAGCAACTCCCCACCAGCTACGCCACTCCTTTGCTAGTGATCTATTAAATGAAGGTGCAAGAGTTAGTGATGTAAGTGAGCTTTTGGGTCATAGTTCTATGGCTACTACACAAATTTATACAAAACTAAGCAACACAAAAAAATTAAATGA
>CAYPVY010000013.1:0-11290 GCA_964414305.1 uncultured Nitratifractor sp. | reverse complement strand
CTATGGCTACTACACAAATTTATACAAAACTAAGCAACACAAAAAAATTAAATGAGTATCTAAAAGCTCATCCTCTAGATTAAAATCAAAGAGAATCAAAATAGTATTATAAAGATACTATTTAAATTCTATATTCTTTATATATTATTTATAAACTCTTTTGCTACTACATTTCCTATCTTTTTATACTCACTATAATAACTTTGAACAAAATCTCTAACTTCTTGGTTTTTTGGTAAAAAATGCTCACCATCGTTTATAGTAAATAGATTTAAAAACTCACTTGCATCGTTTTGGTTAAGATATTCAAATGCCAACTCTTTATACGCTGCTTTATAAATCTCTTTAAAGCTCTCATATTTACTATAATCAATCTTAACCATAGAGTTTTCAAAATAAATCAATCCACTCTCATATAAAAGCTCTAAATGAATCAATCCTTCACAATAATATGGCAATACCTCTGTAACCTCTCTCCAAGCCATCAAACCAACTGCACGAGAGACTATATCATCTATAAAGTGCTCTTTTAAGCTATCTTCCTCATTCTCAAAAAAAGCCATAATACCACCGGTTGTAGCTTTAAACTCTTCTATATTTTTAAATTGACCATTTTTATTCATAGCAACTTCAGTTTCACTATCTATCCATAAAATATGCCCAAACTCATGTCCAATTGTGCTAATATCATATAATTTATTAAAAAGCTCTGCATTATTTAAAACTAAATTTTGTCTCTTTTTTATAAAATCTATACCAAATCTATTAACATTTATTTGCATTATTGGTTTTGATTTTGCATTTTCTCGAACAAAATCAATATAAGCAAATATTTTTTTGCCAAGTTCACTACTTACCTCTTCATCATTTGGAACTACTTGAGCTGAAAATAATCCATTTAACTGGGCACCATAATACAACATCGGCTGACCAATATATAATTGAGCTCTATCTACTTGAGTTAAATTTTTAGCTATCAATTTAGTAGCATCTTCTCCTATCTCTTGAGCCAAATGATACGCCATCTTCTTTATATTATCTTTTGTGCTTGAACTATTTTGTATTTTTGGATTTATTATTCTTAAATCCCACTCTAGTGCTACTGCTTTTCTATATTTATCTTCATAATACTCCAAAGGATGCCCAACCTGTAAAGGTGTTGTTATCTTCATCCAAGCTCTATCCACATCAGCCCATAAAGATACTAAATTATCTACATTTTTATGGGTTAAAGCCTCTTTAATTGCTAAAAAGTATTTTATCCATTCACTCTTTTGCTTATATACCTCATCCTCAAGCTCTTCTAAAACTTCGATTAAAATATCTAATTTAGTAGAGATTTCATCTACCTCACTTTTAAATGCATCTGCATAAGAGACTCTTCTAAATTTATGATTATCATATACCAATACAGAATAACATCTATCAGCAATTTTACCATTTTTACAATCTAATAAATTATGATGCCTAAGCATAGCATAAATCTTCTCTTCATCACCATTAAAAAGATTAAATAAATCTCTATTTACACCATTTATTATATGCTCTCTCCATCTGCTTTGCCACTTTGTAAAGCTCTCTCCAATACTATGAACACCACTAATAATTGCTCTATAAAATGGTGTTAATAAATTTTTCTCTTCTATAAAAGTTATTAATCTCTCAAATCTCTCAAGATATCTTTTTGCATTAAATTTATATGCTAACTCTAGCTTTATATCTATTTGCTCTCTTGTAAAACCTTGATTCTTTAATAACTGCTCTAATGAATCTTCTCTTAAATTTACTAGATAAGATAAAGAAGCAACAATTGCCTCTTTGCTCTCTTTTATACCAACTTCATTAATAAAACTTTCAATCAAAGCTTTTGCTTCACTATTATCTTTGCCTTTTGCCAAATCAAAAAATCTATTTTGCTCTTCTTGCATTAAAGTTAATTTTTCATAAATAGTATCTATATCATTTAAAAACTCTTTCTTACTCTTCACTATATCTCCTTAGCATATCTAATATAGGCTTAGCTAAATTCAAAGCTTTGGCTCTATGCGATATCTCTTTTTTTATAGAATTATCTAATTCTCCTAAGGTTTTATCAAATCCCTCAGGTATAAAGATTGGGTCATATCCAAAACCTTTATCACCTCTTGGAGTTATAATAACTTCTCCATGCATCCAACCATGCACAACATATTCTCCATACTTTGAGACAATTGCAATAGCAGCACTATAATGTGCCTTTGAGCTATTAATATTGAGTTCTTTTAAGTTATCTATTACTTTATTTAAATTATCAATATCACTAGCTTCACTTCCTGCATACCTAGCAGAATATATTCCTGGTTTACCACCTAAAGCATCAATAGATATACCACTATCATCTGAAACTACTATATAGTTCTCACCTAAAATATTATAAATCTCTCTTGCTTTTATTAATGCATTCTTAGCAAAACTATCCCCATCCTCTTTAATGTCAAACTCTTTTATTAATTTAAAGTATGGTGTAATTTCTATATCTAAAATCTCTTCAAACTCTTTAAGTTTTCCTCTATTTCCACTTGCTATTACAACTTTTGACAATCTCAAACCTTTTCTTTATAATAATGGTTATATAATCACAAAATAATTATATCATAAAAGGTTGATAATGAAGCAAATTATTTCCAAAGTATGGCATTTAAGTTTAATAATAGGTTTAAGATTTTTAGGTCTTTTTATAGTTATGTCTGTTTTATCTGCTTATGCTACTCATCTACCAGGTGCTACACCTGCTCTAGTTGGATTAGCAGTTGGCGGATATGCACTAACCCAAGCGGCACTTCAAGTTCCATTTGGGGTATTGAGTGATAAAATAGGTAGAAAAAGTGCAATTGCAATAGGTTTAGTAATCTTTGGGATAGGTTCACTTATTGCAGGAAGTGCACAAGATATATATACACTTTTAATAGGTCGTTTCTTACAAGGTGCAGGTGCAATTGGTTCAGTAATTATAGCAATGATTAGTGATCATGTAAAAGAGGATGAGAGAGCTCATGCTATGGCTGTAATGGGTATGGTGATTGCTTTTGCATTTACTGGTGCTATGATTTTTGGACCAATTATTGGTGGAATAGCTGGTGTTCCATCTCTATTTTATTTAACTGCTGGTATGGCTTTTTTCTCTATAATATTATTATATACAATTGTTCCAAACCCACCAAAAATAAAGCATAGCTTCTCTGAAGAAGAGGCAAAGGTATCAAGCGTATTTAAAGATGCTGACCTTAAAAGAATGTATATAACATTCCTTTTCCACTCATCAACAATGGCAATTGCATTTTTTCTTATTCCGATGGTATTAAAACACAATTTTCATCTACCTATAAATGAATTTTGGAAAGTTTATCTTCCTGCAGTTATTTTAGGAATTGTTGCTATGGGACCAGCTGCTGTATTTGGTGAGAAATATAATAAAGGTAAAGAGGTATTTTTAATCTCTATAGCAATAATTGCTCTAGCCTTTATCTTAATGGGATTTTCTACAAAACTTTGGCTTTTTGGTGTAGGGGTATCACTATTTTTTATTGGATTTAATATGTTTGAGCCACTACTTCAAAGCTTTGTTAGTAAATTTGCAAAAGCTCATCAAAAAGGTGCGGCTTTAGGTGTTGCAAATACATTTGCATATATTGGTATGGGGGTTGGTGCTACACTTGCTGGAAAAATATTTGAGTATGCAAATATTAGTGGTGTAGCAATTGCTGTATTGGTAGTATCAATATTTTGGGCAATATGGATTGCAGGTATGAGAAACCCTGGGCTTAGAGGAACTATCTATTTAGATAAAGAGTTTTATGACTTTTCAAAGCTTGATGAATTAAAAGCAAAAGATGGAGTTGTAGATATCTATATTAATGAAACAGAGGGAGTTATGGTTGTAAAATATGATAAAGAGATTATCGATGAAGATACTATTAGAGGCTTTATGCTTAAAAAATAAAAAAGGATAATTCTTGGAGATAAATTTTGATAACCCTAATTTATATTTAAATAGAGAATTATCATGGCTTAGATTTAATAGCAGAGTTTTGGATCAAGTAAATTTTCCAGAGCTTATGCCTCTAGATAAATTAAAATTTATTGCAATTTATGGGACAAACCTAGATGAATTTTATATGATAAGGGTTGCTGGGCTTAAATCTTTATATAAAGCTGGTGTAAATGAAACAAGCTACGATAAATTAACTCCAGCTACTCAATTAAAAGAGATAAGAGAATATCTTCAAAATGAATTACAAATTTTAGAAAATAAATATACTCAAATAATAGAGGAATTAAAAGAAAATGATGTATATATCAAAGATTATGATGAATTAGATGATTCACAAAAAAAATATATTAAAGAGTTTTTTTACAATAGAATTTATCCTATAATTATTCCAATTGCTGTAGATGCAACCCATCCTTTTCCTCATTTAAATAATTTAAGTTTTGGAATAGCACTTGAGTTAAAAAATAAATCTGGTGAAATAAAACATGGTCTTATTAGAATACCTAGAGTTCTTCCTAGATTCATAAAATTAAATAATATCTTTATACCAATTGAATCTATTGTTCAATATTTTACACAAGAGTTATTCCCTGGATTTGAAGTAGTAGTATCAGCACCTTTTAGAGTTACTAGAAATGCTGATTTAGCTATAGAAGAGGAAGAAGCAGATGACTTCTTAGAGATACTAGAAGAGGGACTCAAATCTAGAAATAAAGGTGCTATTGTTAGGTTAGAACTTTATGGAAGTGCAGATGAGACAATAGTTAATTTTTTATCAAAACATCTTGAGCTAAAAGATAATGATATATACTATTATAAAGAAGCTCCTTTGAATCTTGGCTCACTATGGCAAATAGTTAATGACCCTGAGTTATCACATCTTAAAACCCCAAATTTTAAGCCAAAAATACTTCCACCACTAGATAGAGAAGATATATATGATATAATGGAAAGAGAAGATATTATGCTCTATCATCCATATGAGAGTTTCGAGCCTGTTATAAAGTTTATACAAGAAGCAGCAAATGATAAAGATACTTTAGCAATTAGAATTGTGCTATATCGTGTAGGTCCAAACTCTCCAATTGTCAAAGCCCTAATAGATGCAGTTGAAAGTGGTAAGCAAGTAACTGTAATGGTAGAATTAAAAGCAAGATTTGATGAAGAAAATAACTTAAAATGGGCTAGAAAATTAGAAAATGCTGGAGCTCATGTAGTTTATGGAATACCAGGACTTAAAGTTCATGCAAAAATTGCACATGTTATAAAACATAAAAATGGGAAATTAAAAGGTTATCTACATTTAGCTACAGGCAATTACAATCCAATTACAGCTAAGATATATACAGATTTAAGCCTATTTACTACAAATGAAGATTTTAGCAATGATGCAACAAAATTTTTCCATCTTCTTACGGCCTTTGCTACAAATAAAAAGCTTGATTATATGTATATGTCCCCTACACAAATCAAACCTAAACTTTTAACCCTCATAGAAAATGAATCAAGCTATGGAAAAGATGGTCATATGATTCTAAAAGCAAATTCATTAGTAGATCAAGATATTATTAAAGCTTTATATAAAGCTTCTATGAGAGGATGTAAAATTGATTTAATAATTAGAGGTATTTGTTGTCTTAGATGTGATATTAAGGGGGTTAGCGACAATATAAAAGTTCACTCAATTGTAAGCAAATATCTAGAACATCCAAGAATTTATTGGTTCAAACACAACAAAATAAAATCTTTTATAGCAAGTGCTGATTTAATGCCAAGAAATCTTGATAGAAGGATTGAATTGATGGTTCCAATAATATCAAATAAATTAAGTTCAAGAATAGAACAAATTTTAAAACTTCAATTAGCAGATAATACCCATAGATATGTTTTAACAAAAGGGTATGAGTATAAAAGAGTTACACCAAAAGATGGTGAAGATATAATAAATTCTCAAGTTTTATTAGAAAAATATGTTACAAAAGCACTAAAATCAAATAGCACAAAAAAATCTAAACATATTACTAAATTAGCTAAAAAGATACTAAAATCTGAGGAAAAAAAGTGAAGCCTATAATTTTAAATTTCAAAGATTTAAAGCCTAAAATATCAAATAGTGTCTGGGTAGCACCAGGTGCAACTATTATTGGAGATGTAGAGATTGGGGATGAAAGCTCTATATGGTTTGGAGTAGTTATAAGAGGTGATGTCCATAAAATAAGAATTGGCAAAAGAGTAAATATTCAAGATTTATCAATGATACATGTAACACACTATAAAAATCCCAATAAGAGTGATGGAAGCCCAACTATAATTGGCAATGATGTAACAATTGGACATAAAGTGATGCTTCATGGATGCACTATTGAGGATGCTTGTTTAATAGGAATGAGTGCTACAATATTAGATGATGCAATTATAGGAAAAGAATCAATTGTTGGTGCAGGAGCTTTGGTAACAAAAGGCAAAAAATTTCCTCCAAGATCTTTAATAGTAGGAAGTCCCGCAAAAGTAGTTAGAGAACTTAGTGATGATGAAGTAAAAGAGTTATATAATTCTGCTAAAAGATATGTGAAATTTATGAAAGAGTATAGAGATGATTAATATAATTTTAAAAAGCCTAAGAGATATTTTAAGTCCTGCGGTAATATCTTTCATACTTAAAATTACGGCTTCAAGTATGGCAATAATGGTAATATTGCTATGGATTTTTTGGGATAAATTTAGCTATTTAGTCTCTTCATTAATTGCCCATATTCCATTTTTGGGGCAGTATCACTTTATTCAATCTAGTAGCTCATTTTTAGCAGCTTTAATTGTAGGATATGGATTAATAATTGCTCTTATATCTATACTTACATCACTATATAGCCCTAAACTTATAATCAAATTAGCCAAAAAAAGCTATCCAAATATTAAGCCTAAAGATAGTAGTAAAATATCAAAATCTATATATTATAATATAAAAGCAACTTTTATATTTTTAATTCTATTAATATTGCTTCTCCCTTTAATATTTATACCAATTATTGGTCAAATTATAATGCTATTTTTGTGGGCAATTTTATTAAAAGAGCCAACACTTTATGATGTATCATCACTATTTATCGATGATGAAAAAAAATTTAAAAATTATAAATCTCTTTGGATTATCGCTATTATTGCTTCTTTATTCAATTTTATTCCTATATTAAACCTATTTGCTCCTATATTTGCACAAATAATGTTTATGCACTGGCTACTAAGCAAAGCAAGTTAATTCCAAAATATCGCTACTTTAATATTTCAATCTGACATATTTATTACAATAACCTTCTATATTGTTTATAATTTGTATTAGAAAATTATATTATTGAGGGGTAAACTATGAAATTTAGGAATAGATACCTATTTATAGGCCTATTTTCTATTGGCATATTAAATGCTTCTGATTTAGGCATTATAGGTAGCATTGATAAAGATATAAAAGTTGGAGATATCTATACAAAAGATATTACTATAAGCAATAATTCACAATCAATTTTTGTTGATTTATCTTTAAGCAAAGATAACAAAAAATTAGATCTTTCAAGCACTTGGCTTGATTCTAACTCTAAAATAAAATATATAGCTTCTGCTATAGCAAAAAAGAGTGGGAATAAACAAGAGACTTATAATGTAAGTGCTATTAAATATAATTTAAGTAATTCTCAGACAGTTTTCAATGATGAATTTGACGCAAATATTGGATGGAGTGGTATTGGGTGTAATATTTCAAACTCCCAAGCTAAAGCTACATATACTGAAGGTGTAGGACTTTGTCAAAATATAATTGATATTGAGCAAGATAGAGCATACTCTATAACTATAAAGGCAAAACACTCTATTGATAAAGAAGCAGCACAAAAAGCTAGAGTTATATTGCAATATTTAGATGAAAATGGAAATGCTCTATCTAAAAAATTTTATAAAATAATTGAATCTACAAACTCTCTAAAAGAGACTAAATTATTCATTCCAAAAGCACCTATTAACGCAACTAAACTAAAAATTATTGTAACTTCTGCACAAAATAGCAGTGTTACATTTGATAATGTAGTAGTATCATCATATGCAATAGATTCTCAAGAAAATCTAAGCAATAGCTATAATTTAGATTACACTATATCTCCAAACAACTCTCCAAGAGGTGCAACTGCTGCATTAGAAGGAAGAGTTTGGTATGATAAAAACGCAAATGGTATTCAAGATAGTAGTGAAGATAATTTAAATATTCAAAGAATTAGAGTGCATCTATTCAAAGATGGTAAAGATACAAAAGAGATTAACTATACTGATAAAAATGGTATTTATAAATTTGAAAACCTAGAGCCAGAACACAACTATTCAATCAAAGTTGATCTTCCAAGAAACTATAAATCATTTACTCTTCAAAACAGAGGAAATGATGAGAGTAAAGATAGTGATGTAGATGGTTATGGATATAGCAATAGTATTTTACTAAAAGCTGGTGATAGATACTTAGACTTAGATGCAGGTATGCTATGTAAATGTGTTGCTTGGATAGATATTGAAAAGCATACAAATAAAATTGATGCAGATAGAGATAGTGGTCCAAAACTAATTGTTGGAACAAAAGTTATTTGGGAATATATAGTTAAAAATACAAGTAGAGTAAAAGTTAATAATATAAAAGTAGTAGATGATAAAGAGGGTGAGATTTCTTGTCCTAAAGACTTTTTAGATAAAAACTCAACTATGATTTGTAAAAAAGAGGGCATTGTAAAAGAAGGTAATTATACAAATATGGCTACTGTTACTGGTAAAGGAGATAATAACCAAAGTGTAGCAGATCAAGACCCATCTCACTATACAGGAATAAAACCATCTTGTATAGGTAATTTAGTATGGAATGATAAGAATGCAAATGGTATCCAAGATACAAATGAGAGTGGAATAGCAGGAGTAAAAGTAGAATTACTATATAGCAATGGTTCACCTGCAAAAGATATTAATGGAAGCACTGTAGCACCAATTACTACAAATTCAAATGGTGAGTATAAATTTTGCAATCTTGATAAAGGAGAGTATATAGTAAAAATAACTCCTCCAAAAGGATACTTTGTATCTCCAAAAGATAAAGGTGGGGATGATAGCAAAGATAGTGATATTGATGAAAAAACATTTGAGAGTGATGTTATTAATCTTCCAATTAGCACTGAGGATATGAATTGGGATGCTGGTATATATAAAAGTGCTTGTCTTGGAGATTATGTATGGTTAGACCTAAATCAAAATGGTATCCAAGATGCAAATGAGAGTGGAGTTGCAGGTGTTAAGGTAGAGTTATATCAAAATAACCAAAAGATAGCTGAACAAAATACTAGCTCAAGTGGTCAATATAAATTTTGCAACCTAAAACCAGGAACCTACACAGTTCACTTTACAAAGCCAAATGGCTATATGATTTCACCAAAAAATAAAGGTGGAGATGATAGTAAAGATAGTGATGCAGACCCTAAGAGTGGAATTAGTGATAGTGTTACTTTAGATGCTGGGGATAATAATGTAGATACTGATATGGGCATATATCCAATTAGTGCAAAACTTGATATTGAAAAAAGCACAAATGGGGTAGATGCTGATAGCGGAAGTGGACCTACAATAAAAGTAGGCTCAAAAGTTACTTGGGAGTATTTAGTTAAAAATAGCGGTAATATAAAAGTTAAAAATATTAAAGTAGTCGATAATAAAGAAGGTAATATAACTTGTCCAAAGAGAGAACTAAACCCTGGTGAGAGTATGGTGTGTAAAAAAGATGGTATAGCAAAAGAGGGGCTTTATGAAAATATTGCAACTGTTAGTGGTAATGGGGATGATAATAAAACTTTAACAGATAAAGACCCATCTCACTATACTGGAGTTAAAACAGCTTGTCTTGGAGATTTTATTTGGATAGATTTAAATAAAAATGGAATTCAAGATAGTAATGAGAGTGGATTAGCTGGTGTTAAGGTAGAGCTATTAGATAAAAATGGTTTAGCTGCTAAAGATTTTGATGGAAAAACTATAGCACCAACAATTACAAACTCTGAGGGTAAATATAAATTCTGTAATCTAAAAGCGGGAGATTATATTATAAAAGTTACTGCACCAAATGGTTATAGTATTACTACTAAAAATCAAGGCAATGATGATAGTAAAGATAGCGATATTGACCCAAAAAGTGGCAAAAGTGATACAATAACTCTAAAAAGTGGAATTGATGATATGACTTGGGATGGAGGCTTATATCCAAATTCCGATAACAAAGATGGTGAGCATAATGCAACTGCATGTTTGGGTGATTATATGTGGCTAGATGAGAACTTAAATGGAATTCAAGATGCAAATGAACCTGGAGTTGTAGGAATAAAAGTAGAGTTATATAATGCAGATACAAATACACTTATAGCAACTACTCATACAGATAAGAGTGGTAAATATGAGTTTTGTAATCTAAAACCAGGCAACTATAGAGTAAAATTTGACCAACCAAACACATACCTATTTACCTATCAAAATAAAGGAGATGATAGTAAAGATAGTGATGTTGATACAAAAGGATGGAGTCAAATAGTATCTTTAGAGGCTGGAGAGAAAAATTATACAATAGATGCTGGTATCTATTGTGAATGTGATGATTTTAAAGTTCATCCTAAAAATTATAAAAAATTAAAAGCAACATCTTTTTCTATAGAAACTATTTTTGGAATGTTGCTATTTGTAATTTTTGCAACTAGAACTCTTAAATTTAGAAGAGATTAACCTCTTCTAAATAATTAATGCAAACCATATTTCTTATAAAAACATAAATTAAACAAAATAGATTATTATAAATCTTTATGACTATATCTTGTAAAATATTAATTTTTGAGTTACTTTTATTAAATATTTAAACTTTACATTAATAAAATTCTCTTAAAAATATTAAAACATGTAATTTAATTAATAAAATGCAATATATTTCACATAATAATTACAAAATATGGTATAATTTTTAAAAATTAAAAAGGATTAGTCATGAGAAGAGCTTTTACCATGCTTGAACTAACATTTGTTATAGTTATAATCGGAATTTTAGCTGCAATTGCAGTGCCAAAATTTGCAGCAACTAGAGATGATGCTACAATTACAAAGGCAAAATCAACTCTAGCTTCTATTAGAAGTGCAATTAATCAAGAGGTGCAAAGAAGACAAATGCAAGGAAACTTTACTCCAATTTATAGTCTAAGCACAACAGGA
>CAYPVY010000012.1:0-17808 GCA_964414305.1 uncultured Nitratifractor sp. | reverse complement strand
AAAAAAGCAATTGAGCATTTGGAGAAGATTGTTGAAATCTCAAATACTCTTTAAAAAAATTGCATCTTTGAGTGAGCTAGAAAGTATAGCAAATAAGATAATAGAAGTTTTACCACAAAATGCAATAGTGCTTTTAAATGGTAATTTAGCAGCTGGGAAAACAACACTTGTAAAAGAGATTGTTAAAGTATTGGATGTGGATGTTACCCCAACATCTCCAACATTTTCTTTGCAACAAATATATGGAAATAGAGTTTTTCATTATGACTTTTATAGATTAGAGTATGAGGATTTAATAGATTTAGGGCTTGTTGATGAGTTTGAAAAAGAGGGGTGGCATTTTGTAGAGTGGATGCCAAATGAGTTAAAAGATTTATTAATAGATGCTGGATTTGATATCTATTTTATTGATATAAACATATTAGATAATGATAAAAGAGAGTATATTATGGGGGTAATTGGTGCATAAATTAGAAGCTATTAATTTAACAAAAGTTATTGGTAAAAAGGTCATTGTAGAAGATGTATCTTTATATGTTGATAGTAAAGAGGTAGTAGGATTATTAGGACCAAATGGAGCTGGTAAGACAACAACATTTTATATGATATGTGGGATTGTTGAGGTTACTAGTGGTAAAGTTTTGATTGATGGTGAAGATATTACCAATATGCCTCTTAGTCAAAGAGTAAAATATGGTATTGGATATTTGCCACAAGAGAGTAGTATTTTTGGCGATTTGAGTGTAGAAGATAATCTATATATTGCTGCTGAGGCTGGATTATTGCCAAAAGAGGAGCAAAAAAGTAGGGTAGAGCAGATGCTTAAAGCTTTGAATATTGAACCTATTAGAAAAAGACTTGGCGTTAAGCTAAGTGGTGGAGAGAGAAGAAGATGTGAGATAGCTAGAGCCTTGATTAATAAACCAAAATTTTTACTTCTTGATGAACCATTTGCTGGGGTTGATCCAATAGCAGTTTCAGATATACAAAAAGTTATAAAAGATTTAACAAAAATGGATATAGGAATTTTAATTACTGATCATAATGTGCGAGAGACTTTACATATTTGTGATAGAGCATATGTGCTAGAGAGTGGGCGTTTAATAGCTAGTGGAAGTAGTGAAGAGATTGCAAATAATGAAGAGGTTAGAAAGCACTATCTTGGAGAAGATTTTAAATTTTAATAACCTATTAACTCTAGGCTTATATAATAGTCTATATTTCATTACCACTTTTTAAAATATCTAAACCATATTTATCTCTAAGTTTTGATACTGCACTATCTAAATCTTTGTATAATTTATCTTGCTTGAAATCTATCAAAGATGGAACAAGATTTTTATTGTTAGTAAAATTTGATACACTAAGTCTTAGTTTTATAACGCCTCTATTATCACTCCAAATATCTTTTAGAAGTTTTATAAACTCCTCTTTTAATAGATGCTCGTTAAAAATTCTATCTTTTTTTATACCTTTTTTAGCTCTATAACCATCATCATAGTATATTTTTATATCAAATCTTGTTGGATTAAGGGATGCTTTATTAACCATATATGCAATATGTCTTGCCATTATTACAACTCTTCTTTCTATCTCCTTATACTCATATATAGAGTCAAAAGTTCTACTAAGTCCTATAGATTTTTTTGGTTCTTTGAATTTTATAGTGCCATAGCCATCTTTGCAAACTCTATTAAATAGTTCAATTCCTGGTAATTTCCATCTATATAGAAGCTCTTTAGAGTTACATATATCTCCTAAAGTTTTTATTCCATAGTAGTGTAATCTCTTGCTAAATCCTTTGCCAATGCCTGGAAATTTTTCTATAGGAATATCTTTTATAAATTCTTTTTGTTCTCTAACCAAATAGACTCCATAAGGTTTTGCGTATTCTGTTGCTAATTTAGCAATATATTTTGATTTTGCTATACCAATAGATACTGGTATTTTAAACTCTTTATAGATATCTTTTTGTAGTTTTTTTGAAAAATCAAGAATTTGATTTTCATCTATCCATCCACTTACATCTCCAAAAAATTCATCAATACTATATTGTTCAACTTGTGGGATATGTTTTTTAATAAATAGATGTATTGATTTTGATAATTTGTGATATAGTGGATAGTTAGATGGAACAACTATCAAGTTTGGACATAAGCTTAGAGCTTTTGCAATTGGCATAGCAGTTTTAACTCCACACTCTCTTGCTTCATAACTTGCAGTAGTTATTATACCTCTAATTTTATTTTTTCCATCAATTTTATCTATAAAATAATTCTCAAATGTTCTTTGAAAGTCATTATGAAAAACTGGTGTTACAAAAGCTCCACTATTGATATTTAATAACTTAATATTTGCCCTATCTTTGCTAAATATCTCTAAATTACTTCTACTACCAACAGCAGCAGGTCTATTAAGAAGATTTTTATTTATAGTCCTCTCAGCAGATATAAAAAAGGAGTCAATATCAATATGTAAAAACATAAATCTCCTTTTTTACAATTTTACCCAAAAAAATATTACATTTAAAAGTAAATATAAATTGAATTTATCTTAGTAATCATATATGATGATTAAAATTTAGGCAATTTTAATATTTTTTCTTGATTTAAATCAAGAATATATTGAAATAAATAAATTAATATGAAAACATTGGAGTAGATTACCAATAAATTTATTAGGAGGAAAAGATGACTTTTAAGACATCAGTAGAGTTACTAGCATTTCATAATGTAGCTTATACTATATATGCTATGCTAATAATTTCTGTTATTGCTTGGTTTGCATATAACCTAACAAGAAAGGAGAAGGCAAAATCTATTGTTAGAATTCCTTTTTATGGGTATATAGCTTTTTTAGTTGCAGGAGGTGTAGGACATCATATATTTACCTACAATACAATACCATGGGTTTCAGAAGATATTATGAGACACAATATCAAGCCAGATAAGGTTTTTGAAATAGAGATAGCTAATCATAAATTTAATCTTCCAGGAAAAATGGAGATTAAAAAAGGTCAAAAGGTTCTTTTTGATGCAAAAAGCAAAGATTTAGTTTATGGGTTTGGTCTATTTAGACAAGATGGCTCTATGGTTTCTCAAATGCAAGTAAATCCTGGTAGTAGAAATGATTTGCTTTGGACATTTAATGAGTGTGGAGAGTTTGATATCCGCTCAACTGAATATTCAGGACCAGAGGGTAATAAGATGTTTGTTAAAAAAGCAGTTGTGGTAACAGGTTGTAACAAAGGGGGTAAATCATGAGTTTAATGAAAAATTTAATCAATGGAACTAATTTTGATGCTTCTAAGTTAACAGCTCTACAAAAAGTTACCCTAAGAGCTGTTGTAATGAGTTTTTTATTTTATGGATTGGCGGCAATTGAGGGAACATTAATGAGAATGGCTCTTATTAATCCAAATATTCCTCCAATTAAGGGTAGTGCAGAGCATTTCTTTTCTATAATGACTGTGCATCCAATTGTTGGGATATTTGGTTCTACTTATCAATTGGTTTTTGCTGCATTTATGTTTTTGATTCCTTATCTTACAAAAAAACCTCTATATAGTGTAGGTTTAGCCAATTTTGTTTGGATAAATATTACAGTTGGGACTGCACTTGCTTGGATTGCAGCATTTGTATGGCATTATGCTCCTTTATATACACTTTATTGGCCACTACCAGCAGATACTGAACAGTTTAAGACAATTGGGGGGATTGTGTTTATTATTGGTGTGGCTCTTATAATGATAGGGACATTAGGCTTTATCTATAATATATATGCAACAATTTTTGCAAAAATTGGAGTTCATAAAAATAAAACTACAAAAGAGCTTTTGATATCAGCTTTTGGTATTGATGGTTTGTTAAATCTAATTAATAAACTTAGAGGTAAACCTCCATATTCAAAAGAACCGGCACTATCTTTACCAGTAGTTGCTATATTTAGAGGAACTGTTGATACCTTTTTGGATGCTTTGGTAATTTTAGGAGCAGGAATTTTAGTCTTGGTTTATTTGATTGCTGATGCTAGTGGAGCTAGTTGGAATGTTCATGCAATTGATGCTTTGCTTTACAAAAACTTTTTTTGGTGGGGACTTGACTTGGTAGCTGATGGATTAGTATTGATTTATGTTGCAGGAAGCTGGTATTTACTTGCTACAATTATTACTGGTCAAAAATTATTTATGGAAAATGTAGCAAGAGCTGCACTTTTACTTGAGTTGTTTGTATCTTGGATGGTTTGGTCTCACCATCTTTTAGCAGATCAAGGACAACCTGAAATGATGAAATTAATCAGTGGTGAGATGGTAACAGCATTTGAACTTCTAACTCAAGGTTTAGCTCTATTTATTACTTTAGTAACTCTATGGAAAGCTAGACCTTTAGAGATGACAATGCCACTAAAATATCTATTAGGTGGTATGCTTGGATTTGGTTTGGCAGTTCCTGCTGCGATTATTCAAGCTGATATGGGTATGAATAGAATTTTGCATAATACACAATGGATTATTGGAGCACATGTGCATATTGCACTTTTAACAGGTCTTTATATGACTTTATATAGTGTAGTGTATGTATTGTGGCCACTTGTTACAAATAATACTAAGTTATACTCTATGAAGTTGGCAAATGCACATTTTTGGTTACATTTAATTGGTAGTATTGGAATGGGTGCATTTATGGGTATGGCTGGACTTGATGGAATGCTTAGACGCCATTTTTATATGAATGGTGAATTTAAAACATTTATGATACTTGCAGGAATTTGTGCAATTATGATGGTTACTGCTTGGATTTTGTTTATGATAAATATTATTATGTCTGTTGGATTAAAAGGTCTAATTGGAATCTTCTTACCAGCAGAAGATGATACTGCAACATTTGGTATAGAACCGCAACCATCAGTTGTTGCATCTATTAAAAGGGGGTAAAGTTATTTACTTTACCCAATAAAATTAAAAATGAGATTGTTATTTAATACTATTTTTAATTTTATTAAAGGGAGAGTAGTTTGCTAAATATTAGAAGAGTTATTGATGAGATATTAAATGTTGGTTTATATAATTTAGTGTTACAAGATATTCAAAAAATCACTAATAAAGAGAGACCTTCTTTTGATGAGGTAAATGAAGTTCTAGCTAAAAATCCTCAAATTTTAAGAGATTATATGCAAACAACAGTAGAGTATAATCTAAGTAATATTCATATAAGAGATATAGATTTAGAAAAGATAAAAGAAGATGAAGTAAAAGAAATTGCAAAAAAGATAAATAGCAATTTAAAACTATTAAGAGAGATAGAAAAATATACTTTAGATTTTGAACAGAGTCCAACTTTGGTTTTGATATTTTCAATCGAGTTTTTTGTGCTATTTTCAGTGCAATATTTTATTGTATTATTAGATTTAAAAGAGTGGCAATGGTGGATATACTCTTTTTTTATATTATCTATAGTTTTAGCTTGGTTATATGCGAAAAAAGAGAGAAAGAAGTATGAAATAAATAAAAAAAGATATGAGAAAATATATCAAGAGACTTTAGAGTTATTAAAGCAGTTAGAAGATAGAGGTGTGTTAAAAAAAGAAGATTTATATATAGAGAGTTGTGATGAGCACATTTAAACCAATTATAATTCACTTTAAATGGGATAGAGAAAATTTTTTAAAAGCTTTTAATAATGCATATAATTTTGAGTTTAAAAACTCTATTAGAAGGTATATAGGGTGGTTCTTTATTGCTATGACTCAATTTGGAGTTGTTTTTGCTCTCAAAGGTGGAAGAGTTGCTCTTTTGATGTTATCTACTATATTGGTTGTTTATTGGTATTATATTAAAAAATTAATGGTTAAAAAGAGAGTTTTAAAAGAGTTTGAAAAATCACCACTAAAAGATAAAGTTATTAATATAAAAATAGGAAAAGATACTATTATTCAAGATGGAGAATCTATATCTTGGGATAATATTGATGCAGTTGTTCCTAGTGGTGATGATATACTATTATATATAAATAAAAGAGCTTATTTTATACCTTTTGGTGCATTTGATAGCATAGAAGAGAAGAGTAGATTTAAAGCACTTGCAAAAGAAAAAGGAAAATTATATGTTTAAAAGAAGATATATACCTCAATATATTTTAGCAATTTTATTGATAATTTTGGTTTTACTTGAGGCTTGGACATATTATCTTGGAACAACAGATGTTACATTTAAAAGATTGATTAACAAAGAGGTTTACAAAGAGATAGATAATATAACGCTTAGAAGATATAAAGATAATTATTATTCTCCTCATTTATTTAAGATTAAGACTAATAATGAAATAAAAGTTATAGATAAATTAAAAAGAGATTGTCATTTAAAAAAGATTGATATACAAAATATACCTAAGGAGGCTTACGATACGGATAAAGAGATGATAGATGTAATTAAAAAATCACCATATATCTATTTAAGCAAGAAATATAATTTACATAAACCAAAGGAGGGTAGAATGTGTTTAGTTTTTAGAGATAATGATTATATTTATCTATTTATTAATGGGAATTTAGAATGATTGATTATTTATATATTGGAATTATTATTTTGTTTGTAATAATTTTGTTAGTTGTAGCCAAAGTAGAGCATGATGATGAGATGAAAGAGAGGGATGAGTGATGAGAGGATTTATGAAGTTTCTATTTTTATCTTTACTTTTAATAGCTGGATTTATAACTTATTATATATTTCATCCAACAAATAGTATGATAGTAAGACAAGGAGCCCAATGGGTTGTTTTGGAGCATAATATAACTTCGGAAGATAAAAGGAGTAAATAGTGCAAACTTTTATAAGTTTTTGTATAATTTTAGTTATTATTACAATTATATCAACTAAATTTATAAAGTAGAGTGATGGGGATTAATATATTAATAGCACTTATTATATTTATTATTATTTTATTGTTATTACTAAAGCCAAAAGAGCCAAAAATAAGTAGTAGTGCAAATAGCCTAAAAATGTCTATATTTATTTTTATCACAATGGCTATAATATTTGTAGTTATTTATGAGTTTTTTTATATAAATTAATTTTTTCCAAAGCATTGCTTTGGAAAAAATAGCTATTAATAGTATTGAATCATATATTTAAGAGTTTCAGGCTCTATTTGGTCGAAGTTTAGATATTTGTAAACATCATCTTTTTTATCATCAGTAATTTTTTTGTTTACAATCTCTAAATACTCTTCTTTTGTAGGTAAGCGTCCAAGAAGTGCTGCAACTGCTGCTAACTCAGCACTACCTAAGTAAACTTGTGCACCTTTACCCATTCTGTTATCAAAGTTTCTAGTAGAAGTTGAGAATACTATTGCATTATCTGCAACTCTTGCTTGGTTACCCATACACAAAGAACATCCTGGAATTTCAGTTCTTGCACCTGCTTGACCAAATATTGCATAATATCCTTCTTCTCTTAACTGAACTTCATCCATTTTTGTAGGTGGAACAACCCATAGTCTACTCTTAACTGGACCTTCACCTTTTAAAACCTCACCTAAAGCTCTAAATAGACCAATATTTGTCATACAAGAACCAACAAATACTTCATCTATATTTTTTGGTCTCTTCTCATCTGCAAGAACTTCACTAAGTGTTGCAACATCATCAGGATCATTTGGACAAGCTACAATTGGCTCTGTAATCTCATTTAAGTCAATTTCAATTACAGCAGCATATTCTGCATCTTTATCAGCTTCTAGAAGCTCTGGATTATCAATCCACTCTTGCATTTTTTTAGCTCTTCTTCTTAGAGTTTCTGCATCTTGATATCCATCTGCAATCAACTCTTCAATTAGTTTTATATTAGATTTTAGATACTCAATAATTGGTTCTTTATTTAGTTTCACTGTGCAAGCTGCAGCACTTCTTTCTGCTGATGCATCAGCTAATTCAAATGCTTGTTCACATTTTAGGTTTTCAAGCCCTTCAATTTCCAAGATTCTACCTGCAAATACATTCTTTTTACCTTTTTTCTCTACAGTTAATAATCCCTCTTTTATAGCTTGATATGGAATTGCATTTACAAGGTCTCTTAGAGTAACACCTGGTTGCATCTCTCCTTTAAATCTAACCAATACAGACTCAGGCATAGTAAGAGGCATCATACCAGTAACTGCTGCAAATGCTACAAGTCCACTTCCAGCTGGGAAACTAATACCAATAGGGAATCTTGTGTGGCTATCTCCACCTGTTCCTACAGTATCTGGAAGACACATTCTATTTAGCCATGAGTGAATTACTCCATCACCTGGGCGAAGAATAAATCCTTTTCTTTCAGTCCAAAACTTTGGAAGAGTGTGTTGTAATTCAATATCTGATGGTTTTGGATAAGCTGCAGTATGACAAAAACTTTGCAATACAAAATCAGCACCAAAACTAAGAGCTGCAAGCTCTTTTATCTCATCTCTAGTCATTGGACCTGTTGTATCTTGAGAACCAACAGTTGTGCAAACTGGCTCACAATACATTCCAGGTCTTACACCTTCCATTCCACAAGCTTTACCTACCATTTTTTGAGCTAATGTATATCCACCTTTGCTTCCTTCTGGTTGCTCTGGACGAATAAATATATCATCAGTTCCAAGCCCTAGTGCTTCTCTAGCTTTTGTAGTTAAGCCTTTTCCAATAATTAAAGGAATTCTACCACCAGCTCTTACTTCATCTGGTAGAGTATTTGGTTTTAGCTTGAATTCACTTACAACTTTACCATCTTTTAGAATTTTACCTTCATATGGCTTGATAGTAATTACATCACCAGTTTCTAGCTCATCAACTGGTGCTTCAATAGGTAATGCTCCACTATCTTCTGCTGTATTAAAGAAGATTGGTGCGATAATTGAACCAATTATAACCCCACCAGTTCTTTTATTTGGAATACCTGGAATATCTTTACCAAAGTGCCACTGAACAGAGTTTATACCAGATTTTCTAGAGCTTCCTGTTCCAACAACATCACCAACATATGCTAAAGGATAGCCTTTTTTCTTTAGCTCTTCAATTGTCTCAAGAGGTTTCTCCATTCTAGATTGTAGCATTGATTGAGCATGTAGAGGAATATCTGCTCTTGTAAAAGCTTCACTAGCTGGACTTAAATCATCAGTATTTGTCTCACCAGGAACTTTATAAACAGTAACTGTAATCTCTTCTGGAAGAGGCTCTTTATTTTTAAACCACTCTGCATTTGCCCATGATTCAATTACCTCTTTTGCATATTTATTGCCTTCATCCATAAGTTTTTTAACATCATTAAATGCATCATAAACCAAAATTGTATTTTTTAATTCTTCTGCAGCTGCTGATGCTAAGTTGTCATCATCTAATTTTAATGCATCGATTAGAGGACCAACATTATATCCTCCAAGCATTTTGCCTAAAATTCTTATAGCTTTTTCTTTGCTAATTACTTCACTAGTAACTTTGCCTTGAACTATATCATTTAAAAAAGCAGCTTTTACATATGCAGCATCATCAACTCCTGCTGGAACTCTATTTTCTAAAAGGTCTAAAAGATACTCAGGCTCTTTTACTGGAGATTCTTTTAGCAGTTCAACAAGCTCTGCTGTTTGTTTTGCATTTAGTGGTAGAGGTGGAACATTTAATTTTGCTCTCTCCTCTGTATGTTTTTTGTAATCTTCTATTAAAGACATATAGGAACTCCTATTATTGATTTGATAAAGCTATCTTATCAAAAGTAGCTTTTTAAAATAGATGCTATTGTATTATGCTCTTATATTAAAAAAAAATTTGTTTAGAATAGTTACAAAGAGGCAAAAATGTGTTACAAAAAGAGACAAATTATAATATCTCCTTATTCTTACGGGATATTAACTTTTGTCTTTTTTTAATTTGCTTTTTTTGTCTTTTTTTGATTTTTTCTTGCTTTTTTTCTCTCTAAATAGATGATAGTTCTCTTTTTCTAGCATCTCTTCTACATAGTCTGGATCTACTTTTTTGATACTTTTCCATATTCCAGATGGAACTCTTATTTCTAATTTATTAGCTTCTCTTAATTTTATAATTTTCTTTATAGATAAAACTTTTGTAACAGGAGAGAAATCTTTATCACTCAAATCTATATCATCTCTATAAAAAAGGGTTTGTTTCTTGAAATTTCCCCAACCTGGAATACCATCAGCAGTATATGGAACCTCATAACCATTTTTAAATTCAACCATTATAGAATAGAAACTATCTGGAAAAACATCAACAATTTTACCTTTACCAAAAACAAATCCATATACTTTATCACCAACTTTTGCATTATCAAAATATGCCATTTTTAATCCTTTTATAATATTTCTCTAACTCCCTTAGCATTTGGTGCACTAAGCACACCCGTTTTTTCTAATTGGTCAATAATATTTGCAGACCTATTATACCCAATTTGTAGCTTTCTTTGCAAGTAGCTAATAGAGGTTTTTTTATCTGTTAAAACTACCTCTTTTGCTTGTTCATATAGAGGGTCAAGCTCTATTTCTCCATTAACCTCTCCTGCACTACTTTCACTTTCCAAATTAAAATAGCTCTCATCATATTCAGGTTCTCTTTGAGATTTTAAAAATTCTACTACTTTTTCAATCTCTTCTTCTGTATTCCAAGGTGCATGAAGTCTAACAAGCCCATTTGCTCCTGGAGGAGTAAATAGTGCATCACCACGACCAAGAAGTGCCTCAGCTCCCATTGCATCTAAGATTACTTTTGAATCTATTTTTTGACCAACCCTATAACTTAATCTTGCAGGAAGATTTGCTTTGATAAGTCCAGTTACTACATCAACACTAGGTCTTTGAGTAGCAACAATTATATGAATACCAGCAGCTCTTGCCATTTGAGCAAGTCTTGCAATTGAGTATTCTACCTCTTTGCCACCTGTCATCATCAAATCTGCTAATTCATCAATAACTACAACAATAAATGGCATCTTATCTTCACCTCTTTTTTTGGCTCTTTCGTTGTAGTTGTCTATATTTTTAACTTTTACTTTTGCCATTAATTTATAGCGTCTCTCCATCTCTTTTACAAGGTTTGCTAAAGCAATTATTGCTTTTTTAGGTTCTATTATTACTGGTGTTAATAGATGTGGAATATCATTATATATAGAAAATTCCAACATTTTTGGGTCAATTAAAATAAGTTTTAAATTGTCTGGGTCATTACGATATAGCAAAGATAAAATCATTGCATTAATACCTACAGATTTACCACTACCAGTTGTTCCAGCAATTAGTAAATGTGGTAATTTTTTGATATCTGTTACAAAAGGTTGACCTACCAAATCTTTTCCAAGAGCTACAGCAAGAGGTGATTTTGCTTTTTGAAAAAGTTCACTTTCTAAAATTTCTCTTAAATATATAGTTTCAAAATTATCATTTGGCACTTCTATACCAACCACGCTTTTACCTGGAACTGGAGCTTGAATACGAATACTCTCAGCTCTAAGAGCCATAGCTAAATCATCTTGTAAATTTAGTATCTTAGATACTTTTATATTTGGTGCTGGTTTGAACTCAAATGTTGTTACTAATGGTCCTGTATAAGTATTTACAATTTCACCTTCAATTTTAAATTGTTTTAATTTATCAATTAAGAGCTTTTCTTTTTTAATCATCTCTTCTACAATATCTTCAAGCTCTTTTCTATGTTTATTCTTTTTTGGTAATTGAAGAAAATCTAGTGGTGGTAGTTTGAAGTCTTTAGGCTTAGCAACTTCACCTTTTTCTAACTCATCTAGTAATTTTTTATTCTCTTCAATCTCAAATACAATATTATTATTTGTTACAGGTTCTTTTTTGTTACCTTTTTCCTCTGTATTATTTTCTTTTTTAGTATCTTTTGACTCTTTTTTAGGCTCTTGTTCTATTGGAGGTGTTGGAATTTGGATTTCTTCTTTTTTGATCTCTTTTTTTGAAGAGACTCTTTTTTTAGTAGAATTAGCTCTTTTTGTTTTTAAATTTTGATTTGGTGTAATAGTTTGAGTTTGTATAAAATCTTTTGTCTCTTTTTTGGGGAAAATAGATTCAATAAATTTTTCATAATATAACTCTATTTTATTATATAACTTATCAATTGCATTATTTATATTTTTTATGTTAATTATTTTTATAATTTCTATAATATCTTTTTGTGTTATTAATGTTAACGATACGATTAATGATAATAAAAATAAAAAAAACAGCCCCATTTTACCAATATATGGTGTAATGGCACTATATAACATATTGCTAATGATTCCACCATGATTTACTATTAGTGATTGGAATATTAAAATGGAAACAAATAGTAATAACCATCCTACATAAGGATCTAATTTATATTTTAAAGATGGATATTTTAAAAAATTATATACTGGTAAAATTATAAATAAAAAATCTATATATGCTACATATCCAAAGATTTTTATATTCCAACTACCGATACTTTGCCCTATAACTCCTACAATATTAAAATCATGAAATATAGTTGAAAAAAGTATATATAGTGCAATAGTAATTGTTGTTATTAATATTAACATATTTACTTCCAAATTTTTTTATATATTATATCATATGAATATAAAAAAGTTAAGGATTTAAGGGTTAAAAAGAGTATTTAGAATTTTAAAAAATATATAAATTTTAAAATTTTTTAAAAATAAATATGACAAAATGAAATATTTTTGTAATGTATGACCATAATTTGTATAAAATTTGATATATTAAATTTCATACAAAGGATTATTAAATGAAAAAATCAATGTTAGTAGCAGAAATTGCAGAAAAAACTGGATTACCAAAAGGTGAGGTTGAAGTAATCATAAATTCAATGTTAGATTCTATCACAGATGCACTTAAAGCTAGAGAAGCAGTATCATTTATTGGGTTTGGTTCATTTGTGCCAGTTAAGAAAAATGCAAGAGAGATATATATACCTGGAACTACTAATAAAGTAAAAGTTGAAGAGAAGTATGGTGTTAGATTTAAACCAAGTAAAAAATTAAAATCAATTATTGAACAAGCTTAATTATTTAACTGCGTTTGTAACTCCTTAATTTTGTTTGTTATGTCATATCTACTTTATCGGGTTTTCCCGATAAATCTTTTTAAATATAATTTTATATTCATTTTGTCATATATTTTAAGCCTTTTTAAAAAATAGTGTATTATTCCAAATGTAACATTTTATGGAATTAAATTAAAAGGATATATATGAAAAAATCACACTTAATCGATGAGATTCAAAAAGCAACTAATTTTAAGAAAAAGGATATTACATTAGTAGTTGATACTATGTTTGATATTATAAAAGAGTGCCTAAGTGAGGGGGAGTCTGTTTCTATATCTAAATTTGGCTCATTTGTTTTGACTCAAAGAAGAGCAAAAGATTTGTATCTTCCAGGAGGAACTCAAAAAATTCATATCAAAGCTAAAAAAGCAGTAAAATTCAAACCAAGTATTAAATTAAAAGATGCAGTAGAAAGAGAACTTGAAGAGAGTGCATAAGTTTATTTTAATATAAAGTGTCGTAAAATTCCACTCCACAACATTTGCCTCGGTGGTGGAATTGGTAGACACGCTAGATTCAAAATCTGGTGAGCTCTGCTCGTGTCGGTTCGAGTCCGACCCGAGGTACCACAAAATTTCAAACTTTCATTTTTTAACTCTCAAAATTTAGTAATATAGAGCAATATTTTGATATACTTTTGATAAGATTTTTTAGTAATTTAATTAGTAGGATTTTATTTGAAGTTAGTAGTAGCTATTAGTGGTGCAAGTGGTGTTGAACTTGGATTTAAATTTATAAACTATTTGCCTAGCAACATAGAGACATTTGTAGTTATAAGTGATAGTGCAAAGCTTGTGCAAAAGTTTGAGAAAAAAAATGTAACAATTTATGATAACTCCCAAATTGAAGCTTCAATATCAAGTGGCTCTTTTAGGGTAGATGCTACTGCTATAATACCTTGCTCTATGAATACTTTAGCAAAAATTGCTTGTGGTATTAGCGATAATTTAATAACTAGAGTTGCAGCAGTTGCTCTAAAAGAGCAAAAAAGATTGCTTCTAGCTCCAAGAGAGATGCCACTATCTGCAATAGCACTTGAAAATATGCAAAAATTAGCATCTTTGGGTGTAATAGTGGCACCACCAATATTAGGATATTATGCTAATATTAAAAATCTTGAAGATTTAGAGAGGTTTATTATTGGCAAATGGTATGATTCTTTGGGAATTGAGAATAACTTATTTAAAAGGTGGCAGTAGTGAAAAAAGCTATATATCCAGGCACTTTTGACCCAATAACTTTTGGTCATTTAGATATTATTAAAAGAGCTTGTAAAATTTTTGATAAAATTTATGTAGCTGTTTCAGAAAATAAAGCAAAAAAGCCTATGTTTAGTTATGAAAAAAGAATTGAATTAGTAAAAGTAGCAACAAAAGATTTACCAAAAGTTGAAGTTATAGGCTTTGATGGGTTATTGGTAGATTTAAGTGATAAGCTAGAGTCAAATACAATTATAAGAGGTCTTAGAGCAGTTAGTGATTTTGAGTATGAGTTGCAGATGGGATATGCAAATGCATCATTAAAAGAGGAGCTTGATACAATATATCTGATGCCAAGTTTGCAATATGCATTTATAAGCTCATCAATAGTTAGAGCAATTTTGAGTTATGGAGGCAAGGTTGAACATTTGCTTCCAAGAGAAGTTTTGGAGAAGATATAGTGTATATTTTATTTGAAGGGATAGATGGTTGTGGTAAAAGCACACAAATTGAGTTACTAAAGAATAAATATTTTAACTTAATTGTTACAAAAGAGCCTGGTGGAACAGAGCTTGGACAAAACTTAAGAGAGATTTTATTAAATAGTAATATTAAATCAAAAAAGGCTGAATTGTTTTTGTTTTTAGCTGATAGAGCTGAACATTTTAAAGAGCTTATAGAGCCAAATTTAGAAAAGCTTATTATTTCAGATAGAGGCTTTATATCTGGTATAGCATATGCTATGGAAGCTGGTTTTGAGCTTGATTTTTTGCTTAAATTAAATAGCTTTGCACTTAGCAATGTATTGCCTCAAAAGATTCTATTTTTTAAGATAGATAAAGAGACTTTAATAAATAGAATAGGGCAAAGAGGTGCTATGGATAAGATTGAGAGTAGGGGATTTGAGTATTTGATGAATATACAAGATAATATGCAAAAAGTAATAGATAAGCTAGATATAGAAAGTTTGATAATTGATGCTTCAAGAGATATTGAGAGTATAAATAAAGATATTATAGAATTTATAGGAGATATAGATGATTCAATCGCTTAAGGGTATGCCAGATTTGGTTGGCGAGGATGCTAAAAAGTTTAATTATATTGTAAATTGTGCAAAAGAGGTTGTTCAAAATTATGGATATAGCTACATAGAAACACCTATTTTAGAGAAGAGTGAATTATTTATTCGCTCAGTAGGTGGAAGTAGTGATATTGTAAATAAAGAGATGTATAGATTTATTGATAATGGTAAAAATGATGTATGCTTAAGACCAGAGGGGACAGCTGGGGTTGTTAGATATTTTATTCAAAATAAGCTTGATAAACAACCAAATAGATATAGATACTTTTATTATGGACCTGTTTTTAGATATGAAAGACCTCAAAAAGGAAGACTTAGAGAGTTTCATCAATTTGGTTGTGAAAGCTTTGGTGAAGAGAGTGTATATGAAGATTATACTATTATTGAGATAGCTTCTAAAATTTTGGATAAATTAAATATTGAGTATAGATTGGAGCTAAATTCTCTTGGTTGTAAAGAGTGCAGACCTCTATATACAAAGAAACTAAAAGAGTTTTTAAATGATAGAAAAGATAAACTTTGTCAAGATTGTAATAGAAGATTAGAGCAAAATCCTCTAAGGGTTTTGGATTGTAAGGTTGAAAGTTGTCAAGAGGAGTATAAAGATGCTCCTAAAATAACAGATAATTTATGTAATAGTTGCAATAGTGATTTTGAAAAGCTAAAATCTATATTAGATAATAATGATATAAAATATATTATAAATAAAAATTTGGTTAGAGGTCTTGATTATTACAATAAAACAATATTTGAGTTTGTTAGTAGTAATATAGGAGCGCAAGGAACAGTAATAGGCGGTGGTAGATATGATGGTTTAGTTGGCTTAATGGGAGGTAAAGATACTCCAGCAATAGGCTTTGGTATGGGTATAGAGAGATTGATGTTGCTTTTAGATTTACCAGATGAAGAGCCTAAAGGATATTATCTAGGTGCATTAGATGAAGCTTCAATACCAGAAATTTTAAAACTCTCAAGTAAGTTAAGAGATTATAGTTTGGTAGAGCTTGAATATAGTGCCAAAAAATTAAGAAATCACTTAAAATCAGCAGATAAAAAAGGTTTAAGATATTGTTTGATTATTGGTGAGAATGAGCTAAAAAATGAAACTGTATGGCTAAAAGATTTAGTTACAAAAGATGAACAAGAGCTTGGTTTAGAGCAATTTTTAAATAGTATAAAGAAGTAGTTTAGTATAATATAGTAAAAATTATAAGGAAATTATATGTTTTCTAAAAGGATAAATAGCTTATCTCCCTCGATGACAATTGCAATATCTACTCTTGCTAGAGAGTTAAAAGCTAGTGGAAAAGATGTAATTAGCTTTTCTGCTGGAGAGCCTGATTTTGATACACCAAGAAAGATAAAAGAAGCTGCTATAGAAGCTATCAATAGAGGTGATACAAAGTATACTTCAGTAGCTGGTGTTCCAGAACTTTTAAAGGCAATTTCAGAAAAATTAAAAAGAGATAATTCTTTAGTATATGATACTGATGAGATTTTAGTTAGTAATGGAGCAAAACAATCTTTATTTAATATAACTCAAGCACTACTTGATGAGGGAGATGAGGTTATTATCCCAGCACCATATTGGGTAACATATCCTGAACTTGTAAAATATGCTGGTGCTAAACCTGTAGTTGTTAATACTGATGAGAGAAACGGCTTTAAGATGACTGCAAAAGAGCTTGAAGATGCAATTACACCTAATACTAAAATGGTAATTTTAACATCGCCATCTAATCCAACAGGCTCAGTATATTCAAAAGATGAATTAGAAAGATTAGCAAAAGTGCTTGAAGGAAGCAATATTTGGGTAGTAAGTGATGAGATGTATGAGAAATTATTATATGATAATACAGAGTTTGTATCTGCTGCAGCTATAAGTGAAGATATGTTTAATAGAACTATTACGGTTAACGGATTAAGCAAATCAGTTGCAATGACTGGTTGGAGAATGGGATATTTAGCAAGTAGCAATAAAGAGCTTGTAAAAAAGATGATATCTTTGCAATCTCAAAGCACTTCAAATATAAACTCGATTACTCAATATGCTTCAATTGTAGCTTTAAATGGTGAAGTAGATAGTGATATTGAGAGTATGAGAAGAGCATTTGAAGCAAGAGCTCAAGAAGCAGTTAAACTTTTTAACCAAATAGATGGCTTGAGTGTTTTAAAGCCACAAGGTGCATTCTATTTATTTGTAAATATAAAAGATGTAAGTAATGATTCTATGAAATTTTGCTCAGACCTTTTAGAGAGTTATGGAGTAGCTGTTGTTCCTGGTATTGGTTTTGGAAGTGAAGGATATTTTAGATTTTCATTTGCAACTGATATTACAACCATTAGAGAAGGTATTAGAAGGATAGAAAAGTTTGTTAGACACTTAAGAAATAGTTAATCTATTACAATCTTTTTACCAAAAGGGGTGTTAAAATCTCTATTTAGCACCCA
>CAYPVY010000011.1:0-18139 GCA_964414305.1 uncultured Nitratifractor sp. | reverse complement strand
TATCTAAAACTTTATCACCTCTGCTTGTCATTTTATTTATCTCTACTGCAATATCTTTAAAGTGGCTTTCTATTCTATCTTTAATATGATAAGCTTGCCAAAGTGCAAGTTGACTCTCTCTTGTTGCTATAACAATCTTTTTCATTCACCTACTTTATAAATTTTTTATAAGAAGTTACTTCTTTATCAAATTTTCCATCTAAATAGACTGTTGGCGTTCCTCTAAGCATTACAGATTCTGCCATCTCTTTATCTTTTTTAAGTTGTTCTAAAATTTCTGGTTTATTTATCTCTTCTTTTGTTAATTTTAGATTAAATTGTTTATTTATCGCATCTAAAATTTTAGTTTCATTTGTCTCTTTGTAATCAATATTTATATTATACATTTTCATTGCATCATCAATTTTACCTTGTTTTTGCAATACTTCCATAGCTTTTGTTAATGTTTTAGATACTGGATGCAATCTAAGAAGAGGCATATGATAGTAATATAGTGCAAATGTATCTGGATGCTCTTTTACATCTTTATATATTTGAGGAACATACTTCATACAAAAAGGACACTTAGGGTCAGAGAAAACTACTAGTTTATGTTTGGCATCTTTTTTACCTGCAATTAAGTGTGAATCTTGATAGTAATCATTACCTAAAGTTGGTCTAATATCTGAACCTAAATTCTTTTTTTGTTTATAATCATATAAACCTGGAGTTGAAAGTGTAGCTACTAAAGACTCTTTTTCATTAACAATTATTGTCTCTGGAAAAGTATCTTCTTTACCTCTTATATTTAATTTCATCAAAACCATATATGCTTTCCAATCTTTATGATCTTTTAACTCTTTGCTTCCCAAAATTTTGACACTATTTACTTTTATATTAGGATTTTTAATTAAATCGTTTTTAATATAATTTGTTACATTAAAATCACTACTTATTAGAAGTGAAGTCGCTATCGCTGTTATTGTCGATAATTTCAACATCAATGACATTGTCATCTCCTTTATTAAATTTATGTTTGTTATGTGGTATTTTAGCGAATAATCTTAAATAAATTGTGTAGCAAAGTAATAAAATACCTAAAATATCACTAAAAATGCCCGGGATTATTAGAAGTATTGCACCTAATATATAAGATATAGCAGCATTTTGGGCACTTAATATATCAAATCTCTCAAATGCAATTTTTTGAAAGCTATCCATTATTGCATAAGGAGACAACCTAAGCAAAAATACCCCAAGAATAGAAGTGCCAATTACCCACACAGCACTCCATCCAAAGCCAATAGTAATACCAAATTTTATAGATGCTAAAAGCTCAATTATAAAATATCCAACTATTAAAATAAGCATTACTTAATAAGCTCCAAAATTTTACTCTCAACATCTTCAATAGCTACTTCTTCTTTATTTAAACTCTTTCTATCTACTATCTCTACTAAACCATCTTCAATCTTTTTACCAACAATTATTGCATATGGAATACCAATTAATTCATAATCTTTAATCTTAAAGCCAAAACGCTCTTTTCTATCATCTAGTAATACTTCAATACCTTTATCACCTAAACTATTATATAGTTTTTCAGCTAACTCTACCTCTTTATCATTTTTAATATTTGATATAATAATCTCTAAGTCAAAAGGAGCACTCTCTTTAGTCCAAATACACCCTTTATCATCATGACTTTGCTCTATTATAGCAGCAAGTAATCTTGATACCCCTATTCCATATGTTCCCATTACAAAAGGTTTACTTTTGCCATTTTCATCAAGAAACTCTGCTTTTAAAGGTTTACTATATCTTGTTCCAAGTTGGAAAATATGACCTATTTCTATACCTTTTGTATAATATAGCTCACCACCACAATGAATACATTTATCTCCCTCTTGAACAACTATTAAATCTTTATAAAACTCTCCATCTTTTGGAAGTTCTAAACCAACTATATGATAATCTTCTTTATTTGCTCCACAAATTAGATTATCTTCTCCTTTTAATTCATTATCAACCACACTCAAAATATTATCAGGCAAACCAATTGGTCCAATATAGCCAGGATTTAATCCTATTTCTTTTAATTCATCCTCGCTTATATCTATTAATTCATTAGCATCTACTGCATTTGTAGCTTTTGTCTCTTCTAATTCATCACAACCTCTTATAAAAAATACTACAATTTTTTCAATACCTTCATCATATAATGCTTTTTTAGCAACTGCTTTAACTGTGTGATAACTATCAATATGGAAAAACTCTGATAACTCTTCAATAGTTTTAACATTAGGAGTATGAAACTCCCCATAGCTCATTTCTACCTCTTCTTCAGGCTTATAAATTGGAGGCTCTTTTTTTACTCTTTTAGCTGCTTCAATATTTGCACCATAATTACAATTTTTACAAACTACAATTGTATCTTCTCCACTATCAGCCAAAGCCATAAACTCTTTACTTCCACTACCGCCAATTGCACCACTATCAGCCTCTACAATTCTAAAATCTATACCTAATCTTCTAAATATATTGCTATAAGTCTCTTCCATTTTATTAAAGCCATTTTCTATCATATCGGCTTCATCTTTATGGAAGCTATAACCATCTTTCATTAAAAACTCTCTACCCCTCATTAAGCCAAAGCGAGGACGAATCTCATCTCTAAATTTGGTCTTAATTTGATACAAGTTTATTGGTAAGTTTTTGTAACTCTTTACATAACTTCTAACCAAATTTACCATCATCTCTTCATGAGTTGGACCCAAAACAAACTCGGCATCTTTTCTATCTTTAAATCTTAAAAGCTCTTTGCCATATTTTTCATATCTTCCAGACTCTTTCCATAACTCACTTGGTGTTACAAAACTCAAATCTACCTCTTGACACCCTGCCTTGTCAAGTTCATCTTTAATAATAGCTCTAACTTTATCTAATACTCTTTTTCCCAGTGGTAAAAAATTATATAATCCTGAACCAACACTTTGAATAAATGAGCCTCTAATTAGATATTTATGACTAGGCAAAGTTGCATCATTTGGAGCCTCTTTTGATGTAAATATAAAAGATTGTGAAAAACGCATTTTTATCCTTTTATTTATATTTTTTTAAATCTATCTTATCTGTATCAACCTCAAATATATTTTTGATAGCATCTATCATCTCAATTCCTTCATTCTCTTTTGATATTTTTCTCATATTTTTAGTTGGAATATGCAAAAATTTATCAAAAAGTTGGTTTCCAAAATACTCTAAATTTTTCTCATACTCTTTTGGAATAAAGCCTTTTTTAATAGCCCTTTGAACCTCATCTCTTACCATATCCAAAATTGCAAGTCTCATTTGCTTTATAACTGGCTCAACTGAAAGTGCTTGTAGCCACTTTAAAAACTCATTTTTATATCTTTTGACTATATCTTGTGCAATTATAGCTTGTTCTTTCCTAAGAGCATGATTATTTTTTGAAATCTCTTGTAAATCATCAATATAATATATTTTTATCTTATCTACATTAATAGAATTATCAATATCTCTTGGTATTGCCATATCAAACCATAATCTATCAATATTTTTCTCTTCAACCATATCTTTTGTTATTATAGGCTCTTTTGAAGCTGTTGCACTAAACAATAATCTATATTTATTTATATATATAGGTATCTTCTCAAAACTACCAACTTTTACATTCTCTCCTAATTCATTTGCTACTTTTTGGGCATTGTCTTTATTTCTAGATACTATCAAAACATCTGCACCAGCTCTTAATAGATGTTTAGCAGCCAATTTCCCCATATCTCCAGAGCCAATAACCACTCCAACCATACCTGAAAGCGATTTTAGCTCATCTTCAGCTTGTGCAACTGCTACAGATGCTATTGATACTGGATGTTCAGATATATTAGTAGAGTTTCTAATCTCTGCTGCACACTTTATCGCATAGCTTAAAACTCTATTTAACTCTTTTCCAGCAGTTCCATTATTAAAAGAGAGTCTAAAAGCATCTTTTACTTGACCTGTTATTTGGGCTTCTCCAACTACCATAGAATCAAGTGAAGAAACTACTTTAAAAATATGCTCTATTGCTTCATCATCTTCATAGCGCATTGCACTTTTTTCAAGTGAGTAAAAGTTAATTCCTTTTGTTTTGCTAAGAATTCCTAATATCGCATGATATGTAGCAAAATTATCCCTACTAGCTACTACTATCTCTACCCTATTGCAAGTATTAATCACAAAAGCTTCTGTAATAAAATCAAAATCTAATAAAGTATTTAAAAACTCTTTTATCTCATTTTCATTTTTAAAAGCTATAGACTCTCTTTGCTCCAAAGAGCATTGTTTATAGTTAAAACTAACTACCATATAATACACTAAAAGCTCCTATCAACCATCTTAATAGCTATATCTCTTAAACCACTCTCATTAGCTTTTTGCATTAAATCTATAGCTTCATTAACAAGTGCGAATGCTTCTTCTTTGGATTTTTCTATAATGTTGTATCTATTCATATTTTCTAAAATCCACTCTTGCTCACTCTTTGTTAAAGCTTTTTTGTGCATAGATTTTAGCTTCTCTTTGCCTTTATTATCTAAAGCATCATATAAATAGATATATGGCAATGTAGTTTTTCCTTCTACAAAATCATTAAGTGCAGGTTTGCCTAGAGTTTTTTCATCTGATATAATATCTAATATATCATCAATCATTTGAAAAGCAATACCTAAATTTCTTCCATATTTTTTATAAATTTCTCTATCTTTATTTGCCAAATGAGCTGCTGCTTCACTTGCTGCTTCAATTAATGCTGCTGTTTTTTGATAGATCATAGTAAAATATTTATCTCTATTTGCATTAAAGCTATCTGATAAAACTACATCTTTTCTCTCACCAATACTTAATTGAACTACTGCATTTGAAATGATTTTTGCTACAACTTTATCAATATCTATTAATTCATAAAATGCTTTAGAGTATAAAATATCTCCTATCATAATAGCACTCTTATTTCCATAAACAGCATTAATTGAAGCAACTCCTCTTCTTTTTGTCGCATTATCAATTACATCATCATGAAGCAAACTAGCAGCATGAATCATCTCTACAATTGCTGCTGATTTAATAACACTTAGTTTATTACCAGCTATTTCAATCATCAATCTAGCTCTTAGTCTTTTACCAGCTGGGATTTTAGAGACAATAGAGTATATATCTTTCTCATCAAGCTCTAAAATATAATGCTCTATTTGTCTCCAAACAGCTTCTATTGCTTTATCATCTACTCGCATTGAGTTACTATATTCCCTACAGTTTCAATAAAAATAGAATTTACTCTATTTTGATAATCATCAGGCTCTACTACCTCAAAAGTTTTAAGTCTATTTTCATACTCATCCTCTAATCCCTTCTCTTCTAAAATCTTTTCAGCCAAAGCCAATCTAGCAAAAACTTTTTCTAATTCATTTGATACTATATTTTCATTTGCAGTTTTTATTATAGAGATAAAATTATCTTTTGGAGTTGTGCTCATAAAATCATCATCATCAAATATATTCATAAATTTATCCTTATTATTTTTTAAGGCTCTATTATATCTTTTAAAGATTTAAAAATCAATAGTCTATACCATCTTTTGCATTTGCAAGTGTTAATGCAAAGTGTATATTCACCCCACTTTTTTTTAATATTCTATTGGCCTCTTGAAGTGTAAGTCCTGTAGTTACTACATCATCTATTAAAATTGCTTCAATATCACTTAATCCATTATATTTAAAATTTCTAGGATTATTTAACCTAAACTCCAAGCTCTTACCAGCATAAATCACCCTATTTTTAGCAATTAAACTATTATGCAAAGCCTTTGTATCAGATAGCTTAGAGGCAAAATGGGTCAATATAGCCACATTTGAAAATCCCCTTTGTATATCTTCATCTACTCCTATTAGATATATAGGAGTATTTATATTACTTTTATACGACTTTATAAAAGGAGCAAAAAACTCTTTTGCAAAATATTTATAAATTCTATATCCATTGATTTTATATTTACTCTTTATAAAATCTGATATTGCTAAATATTCAAAAAAGCTAATTACTTCTAAATTACCAACCTCTCTATATGTTATTTTGGGTTTTAAATAACTATTTTTGCAACTATCACATATAGCTTTAAGTGAAAATTTTGAACAATTTAAACATATCATTTAACTATCTTTAATAATTTTTTGATATATTTTGCCAAAACTAAAATAAAGGTTGTTTAAAATGATGCCATTTAGCGATGAAGATTTATATGTTGCAGCAAGTAACTATCTACCAACATTTGAAGAGTATGTAAAATCACACCAAGGAACAATGAAACCTCTAGGGGTAAAAGATGGGGTAATTTATATTGAGCTTGGTGGGGCTTGTAATGGATGTTCTATGAGCACCATGACTACAAAGATGTTAGTTGAAAAGAAACTAAGAGAATTAATTCACCCAGAAGTTGTAGTTGAGAGTATATTTCCAGGTCAAGAAGAAGAGTTACCAGAGGGAATATATAAAGGAGAGTAAACTACCTAGTAGTCCATCTCCAGCTTTTATTTATAAATTTACCATCAGCTTTAGCCTCTAGTGTTACTTTATAAGTAGTTTTGCTACTTAATCTATTAATTGGCACCAATACAAAAGTGCCTTTTCTTATTTTATTATTTATATCATTATTTTTAGTAACCAATTTTGTAGGAACCTCTATTCCATTTTTATATAGCTTAAATGATATAAGCCTAATATTTCTATAATATGCATCATTAAATATAACACTTATTGGATGACCAAAGCTCTCATATAAAAACTTTGGTGTCTCTTCTGCCCCAAGAGTAGGAACCCCTTTTTGATTATTATATGGATATACAATTATACTTTTAGATGCTCTTTTTAATCTAGTCATATATTTATTAAATATTGCTTCTGGTATTATATCTGTTCTATTTGGGCAAACACTATCAATAATATATGGTGCATTTTTGTAGTGTTTGTTACATAATGTAGCAATTTTGCTATTTGACATATCATAAACAAATATAGTGCCACTTCTCCCATAGCCTATTTCATCGATTTGGTTATATAAAAAAGCTAATCTATGATAAACGGTTGCCATCAAAGTATCAATCGAATCTTTATAATTTTTTTGAGCAAAAGTAATATTTTCTACCACAACCTTGGTTTTATATCCAGCTTTTACTATTCTATTCCAAGGAGTAGACTCAAAAAAGTTTGGATTTGAGTTTATTTCATAATGAGAATACTCTTTATTAATATCAACATACTCAGCATGTTTTTTGGCCGCATATGATAACTTTGAATTCTCCTTTAGAGGCACAAGCCCACACTTTTGTCTAATATGATTTAAATAATTTATAGGTGCTGAGGCATTTAAGCTACAAATAAACAATATTATAGATATTATTTTTCTATTCATTTTTATACATCTCTTATATGTTATATTTTTTTAAAATTATAGCTAAATATTTTTATCATTAATTAAACAAATATCAAAGATTTAAAAAGAGATATTTAAAAAATATATGCTAAAATTTATTACTATATGGTAAAATTGTTTCAAAAATTGCTTTAGTAGGTTTTATATGAAAAAAGTTATATCAATATCATTATCAATTCTTATATCTACATATTTTGTTGGCTGTAGCAGAAGAGGTGTTCCAAAACCAAATGTTTGCACAAAAGGCTCTTATTGTTATAAAAATATCAATTTTGGTAAAAGCAGAGGTCCTAGCTATGAAAAAGGTATTAGAGATGGATGTAGAACTGGTGAAGGATTTTTTACTAAAGATTATTATAAATCTAGCACTGATAAAAACTATTATGATGGATGGATTTTGGGAAGAAGCAAATGTAAACAAATACTTCCAAATGAAGGAACAATTTTAGCTGAAGAGAAGAGTAAAAAAAGAGCAGAATATCAAATAAGAATGCTCAAGATGCAAAAAGAGCAAGAGCCACAACAAGAAGAGTCTATTGTTGATGCTATATTAAATAGTGATAATAGTAACAATAGCGATTATGAAGAGTTGGAATATTAAAGGTTATAAATGATTTTAATAGCAGGTCCTTGTGTAATAGAGAGTAGAGATAATGTATTTAAGATTGCCAAAGAGCTAGAAGAGTTTAATCAAGACTGCACAATAGATTTCTATTTTAAAGCAAGTTTTGATAAAGCCAATAGAACAAGTATAGATAGCTATAGAGGTCCTGGTATTCAAGAGGGGCTTAAGATTTTACAAGAGGTCAAAGATGAGTTTGGTTATAAAATTTTAACTGATATACACGAAAGTAATCAAGCTCAAGTAGTTAGCGAAGTAGCTGATGTTTTGCAAATTCCAGCTTTTCTTTGTAGGCAAACAGATCTTTTAGTTGCTGCTGCAAAAACAGCTTCAACTATCAATATAAAAAAAGGGCAATTCCTAGCACCTCAAGCTATGGCTCACTCTGTAAAAAAGGTATTAAAAACTAGAGGCTATGATGGAGAAGTAAGCTATGAGGCATCTAAAAAATATGGAGTATGGCTTACTGAGAGAGGTAATACATTTGGATATGGAACTTTGGTAGTAGATATGAGAAATTTGGTTATCTTAAGAGATTATGCTCCAGTTATTTTTGATGCTACACACTCAGTTCAAATGATGGCAAGTGGAAGTGCAAGTAGTAGCGGAGATAGCTCATTTGTAGCTCCACTAGCAAGAGCAGCAGCAGCTGTTGGTGTTGATGGATTTTTCTTTGAGACCCATTTTGATCCAACAATTGCACTAAGTGATGGGGATAATATGATTAAAATAGACAAACTAAAGACTCTAATAGAGCAAATAAAAGCAATTTCTATAATATAAAAGGAAAAAAATGAATATAATAGAAGGTAATTTACAAGTAGATAAATCAAAAAAGGTAGCAATAATTAGTGCTAGATTTAACCATTTTATTACAGATAGATTGGTAGAGGGAGCAAAAGATTTTTATATTAGACATGGCGGAGATGTGAAAGATTTAGATTTAATTTTGGTGCCAGGGGCATTTGAGATACCTTTTGCATTAGATAGAGCTCTTGGAAGTAATAAATATGATGGAATTTGTTGTCTTGGAGCTGTAATTCGTGGAGCTACACCTCACTTTGATTATGTAAGTGCAGAAGCAACCAAAGGTATTGCTAATGTAACTCTTAAGTATGGTAAACCAGTATCTTTTGGTGTTCTTACAGTTGATAGTATAGAACAAGCAATAGAAAGAGCAGGAACAAAAGCTGGAAACAAAGGTGCTGAAGCTATGGCATCTTTAGTTGAGATGATAAACTTATATAGTGAGTTAAAGTAATGGCTACTAGACATCAAGCAAGAGCTGCAGTAGTTGGTTTGCTATATGCTTATGATTTAGGCAATGTAGAAATTTCAAAATTTGCAGATGAAATATTAGAAGATAAAAAGATAAGAAATAAACAAAGAGAATTCTCATATAAACTATTTTTAGGAACAATTGAAAATTTAGACTATATAGACAAAGAGATAAAAAAACACCTGAAAGGATGGGATTTTAATGAAATTGGCAAGATTGAAAAAGCAATTTTAAGACTTGGAGCTTTTGAGATATTAGTGGATAAAAATGATAGAGCAATAGTTATTAATGAAGCAATTGAATTAGCAAAAGAGTTAGCAGATGATAAATCTCATCAATTTATCAATGGAATATTAGATGCAATTGGAAAGGAGTGATTTTGAGTATAGCTTTAGATTTAGATAGAAGAATTACAAAAGAAGAAGCAATAGACTTAATCAAAAATGCACCCCTTAAAGAACTTGGAAAATTAGCATATCAAAAGAAAAAGAGATTACATCCAAAGGGTATAACAACTTTTGTAGTAGATAGAAATATAAACTATACAAATATTTGCTGGGTTGATTGTGATTTTTGTGCATTTTATAGACATCAAAAAGATGAAGATGCATATATTTTAACTTTTGAAGAGATTGATAAAAAAATTGAAGAGCTTCTTGAAATTGGAGGAACCCAAATACTCTTTCAAGGTGGTGTTCATCCAAAACTTGAGATAGAGTGGTATGAAAATTTGGTTGATCATATTCATAAAAAATATCCTCAAATTACAATTCATGGATTTTCAGCAATTGAAATAGATTATATAGCAAGACGCTCTAATATAACTATTCAAGAAGTTTTACAAAGACTCAAAAATAAAGGATTAAGCTCAATTCCAGGAGCTGGTGCAGAGATATTAAGTGATAGAGTTAGAGATATAATAGCTCCCAAAAAGCTAGATAAAGATAAATGGATTGAAGTCCATAGAGAAGCTCATAAACTTGGTATCAAATCAACTGCTACTATGATGTATGGAACAGTTGAGACTATTGAAGAGATAGTTGAGCATTTTGATGAGGTTAGAAGACTTCAAGATGAAACTGGTGGTTTTAGAGCATTTATTATGTGGTCATTTCAAGGTAAAAATACAGCACTTGCTCAAAAACATCCAGAGATAAAGAAGAAAACATCAAATGATTATTTAAGATATCTAGCAGTTGCAAGATTATATTTAGATAATGTTAAAAATATTCAAAGCTCTTGGGTAACACAAGGAAGCTACATAGGTCAAATGGCACTACTTTGGGGTGCAAATGATTTAGGAAGCACCATGATGGAAGAAAATGTTGTATCAGCAGCTGGTGCAAAAAATCAAATGAATCAAAATCAAATGATTGAATTGATTCGTGATATTGGCGAAACTCCTGCAAAAAGAGATACAGCATATAATATTTTAGAGATATTTTAATAGCTAAACTAAAATTTTGGCTATAATTTTACTCTATTAATTGCTAAAAGGCATAATAATGAAAAAAATTATAACTATTTTTTTACTTCAAGGATTTTTAATGGCAGCAAACTTATTAAAGGTAGATATTAATGGTATAGAAGTTCCTATTATATTTGAAAAAGACAATAGACTACCATTAACAACAGTAGAATTTATTTTTAAAGATAGTGGATATTTAGCTAGTAAAAAGGCTGGACTTGTAAGTTTAAGTGCATCTTTATTAAATGAAGGTAGCAAAAAAGATGGTGCAATTAAATTTGCTAAAGATTTAGAAAATAGAGCTATACAACTTAGTGCTACAAGCGGTAGAGAGACTTTTGTATTTACAATAGATGCACTAAAAGAGCAATTTAACTTTGGTCTAGATAAATTAATAGAGCTAATAAAAGAGCCAAATTATACTCAAGAGACTTTTAATAAAATAGTAAAAAAACAGTTAGCAAAAATAGAGAGTAAAAAAGATGATTATGATTATATTGCCGCAAATGGTTTAAGAGGAATTCTTTTTAAAGATACTCCGTTAGCAAATCCAAAATTAGGAACAAAAGAGAGTATCAAAGATATCAAACTTGATGATATAAAAAATTATATAAACAATCATATTAAATTAAATAATTTAATTGTAGTAGTAGGTGGGGATTTTAATGAAAGTGAAGTAAAAGATTTAACTAAAAAGTTTGCTTCAAATTTAACTACTGGAGTTATAGAGCCAATCAAGAAAATATATGCAAATGACGCAAAAATACAAAAAGAGAAGTTTGAGCCAACACAACAAGCATATATATATTTTGGGGCTCCATATAATATGGATATAAATGATACAAAAAAAGTTATTGGAAAGGTTGCTTCATTTATTTTAGGAAGTAGTGGTTTTGGTAGTAGATTGATGGAAGAGATTAGAGTAAAAAGAGGTTTAGCATACTCTGCATACAGCCGTTTTGTTGTAAATAAAACAAATAGCTATTTAAGTGGATATTTACAAACTAAACTTGATAGTCAAGATGAAGCTATAAATGTCGTAAAAAATGTAATAGAAAATTTTATAAAAAATGGTGCTACAAAAGAGGAGCTAGAGAGTGCTAAAAAATTCTTTTTAGGTAGTGAGCCATTAAGAGTAGAGACTCTATCTCAAAGAGTTGGAAGAGCTTTTAATGAATATTATAGTGGTTTGGGGCTTGGATTTAGCAAAAAAGAGTTAAATATAATAGAAAATTTGACTCTAAAGGAACTAAATGACTTTATCAAAGAGCATAAAGAGCTTAAAAATTTAAGCTTTTTTATCGTTACAAACAAAAAGTAAATGTTTTTAGAAGAAGATATACCTCTATTTAAAAAATTAAAAAAGAGAACTCTTCTTGATTTGGCTCTAACTATACCAAATAGCTATAAAGATACCACTCTATCAACATCAATAGAAGATAAAAAAGAGTTAGTTGCTAGAGTAAAAGTAGTAAATGCAAATATTATAAACTTTAAACTACATCTAGAGCTTGAATTATTAGATTTTAATCAATATGCAAAAGCTATATTTTTTAAAACTACAAAATATCATAAAGAGCTATTTACTATAGGAAGTGAACATATCATAAAAGGTAGAGTAAGCTACTATAGAGGCTCTTTACAAATTACTCAACCACAATCTCTAAAAACTTATGGAGAGATAATTCCAGTCTATAAAACAACTATTAAAGAGAGCCAAATTAGAGAATTAATAAAAAGATATATCACTAAAGAGTCTTTAGCAAAAAGTGGGCTATACCCAAATGAGATAGATACACTATTAAAACTTCATTTCCCAACAAATTTAAGCCAAATAAAAAGTAATGGAGAGTTAAAAGAGGAGATTATAAAAGATTTAAAATCTATTGAAGCATATAATCATTTAGCAAAATTTAGAAAAAAAAGAGTCTTTAATAAACCAATAAAATCTTTAAATGCAGATATTAAACCCTTTATAGACTCCCTTCCTTTTAGCCTCACCAAAGACCAATTAAATGCAATAAATGATATCAAGCAAGATTTAAGCTCTTCAACAAAAGCTGCTAAAAGATTAATTATTGGTGATGTTGGTAGTGGGAAGACTATGGTAATTTTAGCTGCTGCTATGATTGCAAATAAAGATAAATCTATATTAATGGCACCTACTTCTCTTCTAGCAAACCAATTATATGAAGAAGCTAACAAATATTTATCTAAATTTTTAAATATAGCCTTAGTAACTCAAAAAAAATCAATTGGTGAGTATTCTAAAGCAGATTTTATAATAGGAACACACGCCCTACTCTACAAAGATGATTTACCAAATGCAGCTTTATTAATGGTTGATGAACAACATAGATTTGGCACAAACCAAAGAGCAAAATTAGATGCTCTAACTAGAAAAGATAATCTATCACCTCACTATTTACAATTCTCAGCTACACCAATTCCTAGAAGCCAAGCTCTAATAGAATCAGAATTAATAGATATATCTACAATTAAAATGCTTCCATATGAGAAGAAGATAGAGACAAAAATAATCAATAGAGATAATTTTAGCAATCTATTAGAACATATAAAAGAAGAGATATCAAATAATCATCAAATTCTAATAGTATATCCACTGGTAAATAGAAGTGATGAGATTAACTATACTTCACTAAATGATGCAATACCTTTTTGGAAAAAAAGATTTGATAATGTATATGTAACTCACGGTAAAGATAAAGAAAAAGATGAAATATTATTAAAGTTTAGAGAAGATGGAAACATACTATTATCTACTACAGTAATTGAGGTTGGAATTTCTTTGCCTAGACTTACTACTATCGTAATTGTTGGGGCTGAGAGATTTGGACTAGCAACCTTGCATCAACTTAGAGGAAGAGTTGGAAGATATGGAATAGATAGCTACTGTTATTTATATACAAATTTAAAAGAGCCTCCAAAGAGATTAAAAGAGTTTAGCAAAACATTAGATGGGTTTGAAATAGCTAAATTGGATTTAAAATATAGAAATAGTGGTGATATACTAGATGGAACTATTCAAAGTGGCAAAACATTTAAATGGCTAGATTTAGCAGAAGATGAAGAGATTATATTAGAAGCAAAAAAAAGAGTTAAAAAGTTAGCATTAAGATAAAATAGCTACTAATTTTCAAACTTTTGTATTGAAATTAGGATATTATTGGTATAATAAATATAAAATATTTGGTGGGAGATTTGATGGATATTTTAATTGTTGGAAGCGGAGGTAGAGAGTATTCTATTGGATATGCTCTAAGAAAAGATGATAATGTTGATAAAATATATTTTGCTCCTGGCAATGGGGCTACAGATAATTTAGGTGAAAATGTAGATATAAAAGATTTTAATGAATTAGCAAAGTTTGCAAAAGATAATAATATAGATTTAACTATAGTAGGTCCTGAAGACCCTCTTGTAAATGGTATTGTAGATGTATTTAAAGAGCATAATTTAACAATTTTTGGACCAAGCAAAGCTGCTGCTCAATTAGAGGGTTCAAAAGTTTTTATGAAAAATGCACTAAAAAAATATAATATTCCAACAGCTAAATATATCGAGACTTCATCTTTAGATGAAGCAAAAGAGTTTATAAAAAATATGAGTGAACCAATAGTAGTAAAAGCTGATGGTCTTTGTGCTGGTAAAGGTGTGATAATTGCTAAGAGCAAAGATGAGGCTATAGAGGCTGCTCAAGATATGCTTAGTGGTAAAAGCTTTGGAGATGCTGGTAAAAAGATAATTATAGAAGAGTTTTTAGATGGATATGAGCTATCTGTTTTTGCTGTATGTGATGGAAAAGATTATGTAGTTTTACCAGCTGCTCAAGATCACAAAAGATTACTTGATGGAGATGAAGGACCAAATACTGGTGGTATGGGAGCTTATGCACCAACTCCGCTTATAAATGATGAGCTATACCAAAAAATTGAAGATAGAATTATTAAACCTACACTAAAAGGTATGCAAGAAGATAATATGCCTTTTAGTGGAGTGCTTTTTATTGGTATTATGGTTGTAAATAATGAGCCATATGTTTTAGAGTATAATGTTCGTTTTGGGGATCCTGAGTGCGAAGAGTTGATGGCATTGCTTGAATCTCCTGCAAGTGAATTGTTTTACAAAGCAGCAACACAAAATCTAAAAGATGCTAATATCAAATTTAAAGACCTTTATGCTGTAGGTGTAGTATTAGCAAGTAAAAACTATCCTTATGGCAAGAGTGAACCAGCAGAGATAATTGTTGATGAAATTGTTGATGAAGATTTAAAAAACAATTCATATATTGCTTATGCTGGAGTTAGCAAAGATGAAGAAGGAAGATTATTTGCAACTGGTGGTAGAGTATTGGTATGTGTAGGTTTAGGCAATACAATTAAAGAGGCTAGAGATAGGGCTTATATGCTAGTTGGGCAAGTTCATTTTATGGGTAAAAAGTGTAGAATGGATATTGCTTATCAAGCACTGAAATAAGGATTAGTAATGAAAGAGTTTAACTATGCACAAATTAGTAAAAGATTTATATCTTATATAATTGATTATATTATAGTTACTACTCTTTTTATTATTATATTTTATAAGCAGATTCAATATTTGGTAACTCCAGAGATGATGAGAATATTTTTAATAAAAAATATTTGGGTTTATTATCTTTTAGATGTAATTTATCAAACATTTTTTATAGCTTTTTATGGTGCTACAGCTGGAAAATTTATTACAAAAACAAAAGTAGTTGATGAAGATAGTGGCAATCTTTTGCCTTTTGGTAGAGCTTTTTTAAGAGCAAGTGTAAGACTTATAGGAGAGATATTTTTCTATTTTACTTTTATATTTGCTTTTTTTGATAAAAAAGTTCAAACTTTACATGATAAAATCTCAAAATGTGTGGTGATAAATGTTTAAAGTATATAAAAAATCAATCTTAAGTGTAGTTTTAGCTACTACTATAGTTTATGGAGAAGGCAAAGAGGTAAAAGTTTTTGCTAATGAATTAATTAGCAAAGGCAATATTACCCATCTTAATGGTGGAGTAGTAGTTGAGTATGATGGTGATTTGCTTAGTGGGAAAAATGCCATATACATAAAAGATAAAAATCAAATCATACTTAATAATAGTGTTTCATATATGCAAAAGAGTGGTAAAAGCATTAGAGCAAATCAGCTAATAGTAAATTTAGATGATGATAATATAACATTTAAAGATTTCTTTCAAATAGACCAAGAGGATATTTGGATTAGCAGCACAAAAGCTCAAAAAGAGAATAATGATATCAAACTTAGCAATGCCCTATTTTCAAGTTGCCAAGTTACAAACCCAGATTGGATGGTAGGCTTTGATAAAGCAACATACAATACAAAAGATAAAATATTAAGATTAGAAGATGCAAAGGTATATATCAAAGATATTCCTATATTCTATTTTCCATACCTTGTGCTACCTCTATCTAAAGAGAGAAGAAGTGGCTTATTAAAGCCTAAGTTTGGCACAGTTCAAAATGAAGGTTTTTTATATGCACAACCATATTTTTGGGCAATTAGTCCAAGTCAAGATTTAGAAATCACACCACAAATTAGAACAAAAAGAGGTATTGGAATATACTCAATGTATAGATTTGTTCACCAAAAAGATGCTCATGGTGAAATAAAATTTGGGTATTTTAAAGATAAAGCAAGTTATACAAATAAATATAGTCTAAAATATAACAAACATTATGGAATTGAGCTAAATTATCAAAATGACTCTTTAATTGATACTCTATCTAAAAATGAATATGAAAATAAATTATATATAAATGGTATTTCATTTAGTGATGGCGATTATGTAAGATTACAAGATAGAAATTTCATTGATCATCACAAAATTGGCTCCTATTATGAATCAAGACTTAACTATTTTATAAAAAATAACTACTTTTATAGTGGTATAAACTTTAGATATTTTAAATCAGATATCAAGCCAGATAATAGCGATACTATACAAATTTTACCAAGATTTAATATACATATACCATATAGAAATCTAATATATAATAATATCTCATACTCATTAGACTTTAGTGCAACAAACTATACAAGAGATAGAGGTAGCAAAGCTGTTAAGCTATCTCTAAAAGCACCTATTGAAGCTCATTTCTCATTCTTTGATGGTTTTTTAAGTTTGAATTTGAGTGAAGAGCTAGAATCGATTGCATATGATTTTTATAATGTTCCAATAGAGCAAAAGAAATATAGCTCAATAGTTGCAAATCATAAAATAGAGCTAACAAATGAAGTATCAAAATTGTATGATAGCGGAATACATACATCATTAACTAGCCTAATGTATACCAAAAGTCATATTATTAGTGATAAATGGATGAAATATTATGAAATTCCAAAAGCTTTAAAAGAAGATTTCATAGATTCTGTTCCTTCAAACTCTAAATTAACTCTAAGAACTCACCAATATTGGAAAAGTTATAATGACAAATTAAATATAGATTATATTTTAGAAGGAAGCTATCTTTTAGATAAAAACAGATTAAATGTTTTAAATCAAGAGTTATCTCTTAAATATAAAAACTGGAAATATTACTCAAATATCGGATACTCTTTTATTCACCATAAAACAACTGGAATATATAATAAAATATCATATAATACTTGGAGATATGGTTTTGGTTTGGGATATCTTTGGAAAAAAGATTTTCTAACACTTGATACAACAAATAAAGAGATATCATTTGATGCTTATTATAAATATAGCAATAGACTCAAGTTCTCAACTAATATTGAATATAGCCTCAAAGATAAAAACCTCAAAAATTGGGAGCTCTCAACAAACTATAATAAAAAATGTTGGAGTGTTGATGTGAGCTTAGGACAAAATACTAGACCTGTAATAAAAAGAGATGGCAAAAGAGGTTCAATTAGTAATAACTACATAAGTGTTCAGTTTACAATATTACCTTTTGGGATATCATATAGTGGAGGAAATTGATATCAAAAAAGCTCTTGAGATTCTTGAGCTTCCACACTTTATTACCAAACAAGATATAAAAAACAAATACTACTCTCTAGCCAAAAAATATCATCCAGACATAACAAAAGATAGCAAAAAAATGAATCAAATAAATAATGCTTATGAAATATTAATGGATTATATAGAAAACTATAAATACTCTTTTGATGATGATGAAATATCAAAACAACTACCAAATATCACACATAATCAAAATTTTAAAATGTAATTATATCTATAATTAAGAAAAAGTTGATAATATAGCTCAAAAAAATAAG
>CAYPVY010000010.1:18034-19404 GCA_964414305.1 uncultured Nitratifractor sp. | reverse complement strand
TCTGTGGATGTGATGAGTATAAACTTCACCCTGAAGATAAAAAGGAGTTGAAGGCTGCAATCTCATTTGGAGGTATGTTGGCTCTATTTATATTTATGATATTTGCGGCATCAACCCTAAAATATAAAAGAGGTTAAATTCCTCTTTTAATTAAACAATAACTCTTTTTATACTCTCTTTTAAATTAGTAGTAATTTCATAGCTAATTGTATTGAAATGTTTTGCTACAGTTTGCGCATTATCAAATATACATATTTCATCTTCGCATGATTCTAAAGATATAAAATCCATAGATACTCTACCTAAAATTGGTAGATTATTTGCAGTTATTAGTGGGGTGCTTGAGTCTCCTCTAAAAAGACCATCTCCATATCCGACATCATAAGTAGATACTATCATATCCCTATTAGCTATATAGTCTCCTGCATAGCCAATTTTTTGACCCTTATAAACTTTTCTAGTGCTTACTTTTTTTGCCCATAATGATAAAATAGGTTTTAGATTGATAGACTCATATATGAAAGGTAGTTCATTATATCCATACATTGCAATACCTACTCTAGCTATATCTTCATTAAAACTATTGCTTCTAAGTAGTGCTGCTGAGTTATGACTATGAAATCTTATATCTTTAAATCCTTTGGAGTAAACTATTTTTTTAATTTCTTCAAAATTATAAATTTGCCAAGATAATTCAGAGCTTAATATATCTGCACTTCTAAAATGGGTAAAAACTCCAAATAAATTTAAATCTTTTTGTTTGATTATATCTAGTGCTTTTGAAATTTCATTAATATTAATTCCGTTTCTATGCATACCAGTATCAACTTTTAGCTCAATTTTACAATTTTTTGGAACACTATTTAAGTGAGATATATCTGTAATTGCATAGCTAAAATTAGTTATATCTTTGGGTATATCATTTAAAATTAATATATTTTTAAAATAATCTTTAATTTTTATTGCTTCATCATTATTCATAACAACAGCTTGGCTAAGACCGTAATTAGAGATCATAGAAGCTATTTCTAACAAGCCATGACCATATGCATTATCTTTTAATACGGCTGCAATTTTATCTTTGTTTTTAGTTTTTAAGGTTAAGCTGTTAAGATTATTGTATAAGTTATTTTTATTTAATTTGATATATGCCATAAGTAATTATATCTAAAATTATAAAAAAGCATATTAGAGATATATTGGATTTAAATAAATATTTATAAAAGGAACTTTATGGATTGGATTTTTTATACAAAGATTTTTGCATTTGTTATAACTGTAATTGTAGTTTGGCTTATTGCAAAAGAGCTTGTTAGCTCTATTAAAAGAAGTAATAGAGGCGAGAAATCAAAAAAATGGGATATTGATTA
>CAYPVY010000010.1:0-17934 GCA_964414305.1 uncultured Nitratifractor sp. | reverse complement strand
GCTCTATTAAAAGAAGTAATAGAGGCGAGAAATCAAAAAAATGGGATATTGATTAGTTAAGAGCTCTTAGATAACATAATTTATATCTTCATGCTCATTAAAGGCTTTGTATAACTGGTCTCTTTCTTCTTGACTTTTAACTTCGCACTCAGCATTAAAACTATTGAATTTACCATTTTTTGATGTATTGCTAAAATTGCAAATATGCTCCTTGTCTCCCATAATATCTTTGATAGCAGCCTCTACCTTTTCTTTATCTTTTCCTATTATTTTAAAACCCCATTTTGTAGGATAAGTAATTTTTGGTTTCTCTTTAGTATTTTTATCTAGTATCATATTTACTCCTTATCTATTGAAAGTTCCACTTTTACCTCCGCTTTTATGCTCTAATTGTATAGGACCAATAACCATAGCTTTATCTATAGCTTTTAACATATCATAAATTGTTAAAAGACCTATACTTACAGCACTCAAAGCTTCCATCTCAACCCCAGTTTTACCAGTAATTTTTGCAGTTGCAATCATTTTAAATCCTGGTAAACTAGGAAGTTCTTGAACATCTATTTTAACAGAAGTTAGCATCAAAGGATGACACATAGGTATCAAATCACTAGTTTTTTTTGCTCCACTTATTGCAGCAATTATAGCAGTTTGTAATACTGGACCCTTTTTTGAAGTGTTACTAATTACTACATCATATGCTTCTTTAGAAACTTTGATAACCCCACTTGCTATTGCTACTCTTAAAGTATCATCTTTGGCTGATACATCGACCATATTAGGGTTATTACTTTCATCTAAATGTGTTAAATCCATAACTTACCTTTATCTTAAAAAATTATATTAATTTAAATCTATAAAAAGATTAAAAATTTATCAAAATTATACCTTTATTTAAGTAAATTAGTAATAAAATGGCTTTGTATTGATATATGTTATATGTATTATAACATATACTTATAAATTTTTTAAAAAAAAATTATCTTTTTTTTCACAAATAATTATTAAAAAGGAAAATTATGGCTACGGTTAGTAAAAAAGAGTATTTAAAAGGTTGGATACCATATAGAATCAAGCGTTATTGGGCTTATGTTGCGATTACTATAATATCGCTAATTTTACCTTGGATTAAGATAAATGGAAATCATTTTTTCTTATTAAATTTTGACCATAAACAGTTACATTTTTTATTTACTAGATTTGATATGCAAGAGTTGTATATTATGCCATTTTTACTTATGTTACTATTTTTAGGAATATTTGCATTAACTGCATTTGCTGGTCGTGCTTGGTGTGGTTGGGCTTGTCCTCAGACAATATTTAGAGTTATATATCGTGATTTGATAGAGACAAAGTTATTAAAGCTTAGAAAAAGTATTAAAAATAAGCAAAAAGAGCCAGATTATAGTAAACATAGAGGTAAACAAATTATTGCTATACTTATTTGGTCTGTATTGTCATTTATAGCAGCTGCAGATTTTATGTGGTATTTCGTGCCACCAGAAGATTTCTTTAAGTATCTTCAAAACCCTTCAGAACATACAATAATGATTGGTTTTGTTGTTGGGGTTGCACTATTTTTGATTGCAGATGTAATTTTTATAAAAGAGAATTTTTGTATCTATATTTGTCCATATAGCCGTGTTCAATCAGTTTTATTTGATGAAGATACATTAATGGCAGTTTATGACCCAATTCGTGGTGGTAAAATATATGAAGGACATGGTAATGAAAGACATAAGGTAATAACTTCACAAAAAGAGCTTTTAGAAAAAGATCCAGATGCAGAATGCACAGCTTGTGAGAGTTGTGTTAGGGTATGTCCTACTCATATTGATATTAGAAAAGGTTTGCAACTTGAGTGTATTAACTGTTTAGAGTGTGTGGATGCGTGCACTACAGTTATGGGAGCTCTTGGAAAGCCAAGTTTGGTTCAATGGTCAAGTGAAAGAGAGACAGAAAAACATGCTGGAAAAACAAGATATTTAAGACCAAAAATTTTGGGCTATATAGGAGTATTGAGTGTTGTTTTAGTAATGATGTTTGTAATGGGTAGTAAGAAAGAGCATATGTTATTAAATATTAATAAAGATACTCGACTTTATAAAGTTTTACCTGATGGGAGTGTTGAGAATAGTTATTTAGGATTATTCCAAAATACAGATATTAAAGATCATACTTACTACTTTAGTGTAAATAATAAAGATATTGAGATTGTCAGACCAAATGAGCCATTTAAGATTAAAGCTAGAAGTAAAAGAAAAAAAGCAATATTACTTAGAGCAAAAAAACCATTAGTAAAAGATGCAAAAGAGGATACATCTATACCTATTATAATTAATGCATATGCTACTGATGATAAAAAGAAAATTTCTATCTTTAGAAAAGCTGTATTTATCTATCCTAGTAAACATAATTATGAGAGAGAGCTAAAAAAGGCAAAAGAGAATCAATAATAAAAAAATAGAAGCTTTTGCTTCTGTTTATGTTACAAATTACTACAAATTTAAAAAAAAATTTTTTTAGCTTTCAAATAAGAGTAAATTTATCCGATTTAAGTTATACTTTTTTCATAGCTCATATAGAGCAAAATTTAATTTAAGGATTTTTAATGGCAACAGTAACTTTTAAAAATGATACAGTATGTAATTTGGCAGGTAATGAGGTAAATGTAGGAGATAAAGCTCCTGAGGTAACAGTAGTTAATTGTGATCCAATGCTTCAAGATGAGAAAGTTGGTGGAGAAGGTAAAGTTCAATTGGTAGTAGCTGTTCCTTCACTTGATACTCCAGTTTGTGATGCAGAGACTAGAAAATTTAATGAAGAGGCAGCTAAGCTTGATGGTGTAGAGGTAATTACAGTATCTATGGATTTACCTTTTGCAGCTGCTAGATGGTGTGGGGCTGCTGGAATTGATAATGTAAAAGTATGTTCAGATTTTAGAAACAAAGATTTTGGTAAAGAGTATGGAGTATTACTTGCTGATGGACCATTAGCAGGAGTTTTGGCTAGAGTTATTTTTGTTATAGGAAAAGATGGAAAAATTGCATATAAGCAAGTTGTTCCAGAAATCACACAAGAGCCAAATTATGATGAGGCTATAGAGGCTGCAAAAGCTGCTGCTAATGCATAATTTATAAAAAGGGGTTTTAGTCCCTTTTTTCCTATCAATTAATACTTTTTTTAACTCTTTTTGATACAATTATTCAAATATTTTTTATAAAGGTTTTTTATGTTAAGAGTAACTTTATTTGCTACTATTTTTTTGATTGCAATATTTAATATTGGGTGTTCCCCAAAGATTCCTACTGGCACTGTTGGTGGCTTTTATACACCTGAAGATTGCGAGGGAAAACCTGATGCTATATATGATCCAGCAAAAGCTGCTGATAAGATAGTTGTTGTTAAGAGTGAGCATAAAATGTATCTTTATAAGAATGGAAAGGTAATTGAGACATTCCCAGTATCTTTAGGAGCTAATGATTATCAAGGAAATAAGGTTAAAAGGGGTGATAAGAGAACTCCAGTTGGTAGCTATAAAATATTAAATAAAAGATGTCATAGAATTAAATATAGAGCTATGACAATTTCTTATCCTAATGCCGAAGATAGAGCTAAGGCAGCAAAGTTGGGTGTAGATCCAGGTAGTGATATCACAATCCATGGACAGCCTCACTGGAATGCAGATGGGCATGGAGATAGCTATACTCTAGCACATGATTGGACTAATGGATGTATTGCTTTAACAAATAGTGATTTGGATAAATTATGGGGCAGAGTAAGTGTAGGAACCCCAATAATAATTAAGAACTAATGTCAAGAGAGTATACTCCAAAACAGATTGAAAAATATAAAAGACAAAAGTATATTAGTGCATTAAATAAATGCACTAAAAATTTATATAAACTATTTAGAGATTCTAAGATATCTTATCATGATTTTAAAGCCAAATTTATTAAATTAAAAGATGAAATAGATAGCTATAGTGAAATTAGATTAAATAGTGAGCACTCGAAACTAACAAAAGAGTATATATATAATTTATATGAGAAAACTATATTAGATGGTAGTTTTGATAATAATAAATTTAATGAAATAAGAGACAAAGAACTTACTAACCTTAATAGATTGCAAAAGTTAAAAAATAGAAGTAGATATAAAAAAAATAAATATAATAATATTGATAGTGAATTAAACTTATAGATTTTATTAACTTTTTATTTATTTTTTGTTAATTTTTATAAAAATAACATATTTTATACATAATAATGTGTTATAATCAAAACAAAAAATTTCAAGAGATTACTAATGAGAATTTTAATATTTCTATTCTTGCCTATATTTATTATTGCTGATTTCTCTTTGATATATAGAATAGATAATAAAATTATTCAAAAGACCCTATATAAAGATAATAACAATAGCATAACAGAGTTTATCATAGGTGATAAAGTTTTACAAAAAATGGTAATTTTAAATAACCACAAATATCTACAAACAAATAAAAATGGGAAAAATATAATATATGATTTGGGTAAAAAATCTAATAATATAGAGTTTAATAGTAGTAAAAAAATGTCTTTTGATATAGTAAAAAAAGAGGAAAATGGAGGGTATGATTTTAAAACACAAAAATGGATAATCAAAAAAGATGGAAATATAGAGAGCTTAATCGTAAGTAATGATAAGAAGATTTATTCAAAAGTCAAAAAGATGATACTTGCACAAAAAGAGTTTTTATCAAAAGATAAAAGAGCAATTGCTGATATTTTTGATTTGGGTGGTGGATATGCATTAATTAAATCAAATAATATTGAGCTTTTATCACACGATAATAAAAATATTAATTTAGAAAACTATATATCTGATATTATAAAAAATAATAAAAAAAGAGTTTATAGTAGTTTAAAGATGTGTTCATTAAGAATTTGTTGTAATAAGAGTTCTAAAATAATGCCTTCTAAAGAGTTAAAAGATTATTTAAAAGATAGTGATTGGAATATAATAAATGTAGCTAAATGTGAAGATAATAATGTGGAAAGAGCTATTTTAACAAAAGATGATAAATATATTGTAGTTGAATTAAAAGATAGAAATAGTAACTTTGGCAAAATAGATGAATTAAGAAGTAGAGGGTTGGATATAAAAGATTCTATTCAAAAGTCTATATCAGGATATAATGCTAAATATACATATTTAAATGATATAAACTATTCATTAGAAGATATAATATTACCAAATAAGATATTAAGTGTATATAGCAGTGATGATGTTGATTTTGATAGCTTTAATACAAAAGTATTGGAGCTAAAAGCTCCTAATAATTATACTCTTAGCGATTAGAACCTTGAGCAAACTCAATAACCCAATATGTTTTACCATTGCCTCTATAAGCTGAAACTCCCACATCTTGAAATCTTGGATTCATTATAATAGAGCAGTGTCTAGCTGATCTTTGAAAATTATCCATAGCATGAATAAAGTGAAAATATGGATCGGCATTTCCAACTACACTATCTTTAGTATAAGTTACTACTTCTCCTGCTAAGCCTCCTCCTTGAATTGGGTATCCAAAACGCATTATTCTTTCATAGAAGTTACTTCCTTGTCCATTGGCTTTTCTAGCTAAATCAGTAGCTCCTCCAGAACCCATATGACCTAAGAAGTTATTTGTAGCCATATCTCCAGCATGTGCAGATGCAGCATTTTCTAAAGATGAAGACCATCTAACTCCATGGGTAGGTGCTCCACAAGTCCCTCCTGTTGCTCTAAGTGAATTTATATAACTTAAAATTTTACTTTTATATGGTGAAATATCAATGCTTCTAGTTGAATAATTAATATTTCTAACTGGTTGAGAGTAAACAAGTGTTGGTTTAACACTTCTACTATCTCTATCTAACTCACTTAAACTTCTTGATATTTTTGGTTTATGTATTCCTCTTATTGCGTAAGGGTCATAAACTTTTGAGCCACTATTGCTAATCATAACTCTAGGGTAGCTATATGCAGCAGGTAGAGGTTTTGATGTATGATTAATCCTTTTGTTATATTTTGGTGCAACATTTTTATGAGTTGCACATCCATTAAAAATTATTGTTGCACCTATAATATAAATTATATAACTTTTTAAATTCATAATTAACTCCATAATCTTTTTGAGAAATAATACCATTTTAAGAGAGTATATGTAGAAAATATTACATTTTGTAATAGTATTTTAATTATTTTAAGTTAAGTAGCTTTTTATAATCTTCTTTAAAGTTTATATTTATAAATTTTTTATCTTCTTTAAAATATATAGCTTTATATTTTGATTTTTTAATAAGATTTAAGAGTTTATAATCATTCATTCTATATTGAAGGTAGGCTAATTTAAGGGATTTTTGTGTGTATATTGCAACTGTTGGCTCCAAGCCATTATAGGATTTTGCAATAAATATATCATAACTATTTTTATGTTCTTTATAGTTTATTACTAGTTTATTTATAATTTCTTTATCTATTAGGGGCATATCAACTGATAGTATAAAGATATCATCTTTTATATATTCTAGGGAGCTAATAATTGCCCCTAAAGGAGAATAACTACTAAATTCATCAGTAATTATATTTGATTTGAATGGAAATTTATTATTTTTAGAGCTTAAATAGACATTATTAAATATATCTTTTAGTTTCATATATTGATACTCTGCTAAAGTAGAGAACTCTTTATAAGGGAGCAAAGCCTTATCCTCTCCCATTCTACTACTTTTACCACCAGCTAAAATAACAGCACTAAGAGACATACTCTTTTCTTTTTTTATGGATTAATAAAAATATTACAGATATTAAAGCCATCATTGCTTCAAATATAAATAGAGCTTTTGGAGAGTAGTTATAAACTACTCCAGATACAATTGCACCAAATGCCCCACCCAATCCAAAACCAATACCTAAATAGAATTGTTGTGCTAATCTTTTTTGGCTATATAGTTGATATACATATGCAATTGTAGCAGTATAATAGAGGGCAAAATTTAATGCATGAGTTGCTTGAGATAGTAAGACTAATGGCAAATTATTTGGATAGTATGCAAGGATTAGCCATCTAAATATAGCACTAATTGAAGTTATTAAAATAAGATTAAATAGAGAATATTTTTGAATTATAGAGGTTTGGAAAATAAGCATAAAGATTTCACAAATGACGCCAAAAGTCCATAAATAACTAACAATATCTAGAGGAATATGGTGTTGAGTTTCATAAATTGTAAAAAAGTTATAAAATCCCCCAAAGCTAAATTGAAATAAAAATATACTAGCCCAAAAAGCCCAATATTTTTTTAATGAGAAAGAGGAGTAATCTATATTTTCATCTTTTTGTTTACTTTTTTTGTCATATTTAACCAATATAAAACCAATCAACATAGTAAAAAAAGCTGTTAAAGATAAAAATATTAAAGCAAGAGTAGGGCTATTTAATATTTTACCAAGAATTAGAGCTATTAAAATAAATCCTATAGAACCCCATAATCTAACCTTGCCATAATTTTTTTTACCAATTTGTTCTATTGCAATAACCTCTACAAATGGCAAGGCAACACCCATAGCCCCTCCATATAACAAGTTTAAAAGTAAATATATATAAAAGTTATGAATTGTTAAAAAAAATATTAAAGTTATTATTAGAGTAAGCACTAGAGATATTAAATATACTCTATTTGTTAATTTGATCCATTTTTTAAAAATAAAAGGGAGTATAAATCTCATAAGAGGTGCACTAGTATATATAGCTCCAACTTCAATATCACTATATCCAATATCTTTTAAAACCTTTGGCATATATATAACATATACACCAACCATAGCAAAATAAAATAGATAAAAAAGCCCTAAAATAAGAGCTACATTATTTATGGAAGTTTTTGTCTGTATCATCATAAACTAGTGCAGTTGAAGTAAATAAATCGTGAAGGTTTCTTCCATCTTTTCTAAAAAAGATTATAATCCAAGCGAATGTAAAAAATGTAATTTTAGATAATATTTGTCTTATAGCTATAATTATAAATGGTGGCTTTTGCCCTGTAGGCAAGTAAATAAGCTTTAAATTATATGCTTTCATTCCAGGTGTTTGTGAACTTTTTGCTAAAAATGCAATCTCTACTAGAGTTAGAGGTATTAAGATATAGAGCCAACCTGTAAGTAGGTTTTTTGCAAACTCTTCTCTACTACCAACTATAACATACATTACAAAATATACAATAGGCATCCACAACATAAAACTATCTGTTAAAATAGCTTTAAATATATCTGATTTTCTTGCAAAAAAAATCTTTTTTGCATCATCTGTTTTTTCTTTTGGAGATATTTTGCCTTGCTTAATATCTCTAAATCTATGTTTTGCCATTAAGTCTTAGCTCCTAAGCTCATACTAAATATTGGTAGTAGCATTGCTAAAACTATAGTTCCAACAATCCCTCCAATAAATAGCATCATAAATGGCTCCATAAGGCTTAGTAGAACTTTTATTTTATCTTTATTCTCTTCATTATATAATTTAGCCATACTTTTTAATACAGAGGCTACGCTACTACTCTCTTCACCAAGTGCAAGTGATTGCATAAAGTTTTTTTTCAGCTTTACACCTTTTGTTCTAAATAGTGCTACAGATAGTTTATTTCCTTCTACAACTTTTTTTGCAGCTTTATCAAACATATCTCTTAGAGCCCTATTATTAAATGTAGTAGAAGCTAATTGAACAGCTTGTGCATAAGAGACACCAGAATCTAGCATTAAAGATAGAATATAACTAAAACGACCTAATTCATAATTTTGTATTATATTTCCTACAATAGGTAGCTTTAGAAGAATAGAGTCTATTAGTTTTCTAAAAGGCTCTATTTTTGCATAACTAATTTGAAATATAGCAACAATTGCTATTAGGGCTACTAAAATATGTATCCAATAGTTTGTAAAGAAATCGCTAAGACCTAATACAAATGTTGTAATGGCTGGTAGCTCTTGTCCTGTATCTTGAAAAATTTGAGTAATTTTTGGAACAACCATAGTTATTAAAACACCAGTCATAATAATAGCAACAATAAAGATAAAGGCTGGGTAAATCATTGCATTAGTTGCTTGTTTTTTAACTTCACCTTGAGAGCTAAAAAACTCTCCCATAGTTGTTAAAACTTCAGCCATCTTACCGCTTTGACCAGATACATTAATACTTTGTAAGAAGAAGTCTGGGAGTTCATAAACACTTTGAGAGCTAAGGGCTACATATAGGTTTTTACCCTCTTCAACCATCTTTTTTATCTCTTCAATAAAAGATGAGTATTTTTTCTCTTTTTTGTGTTGATTATGCATTAGTTTAAGAGCAGTTACAATTGGCATTCCAGAGTCTAAATAACTTGCCAACTCTTTAGAAAAGGCACTCATTAGTGCACCATTCATAGGTCTTTTTTTGATATTTGATAGTAATGAAACACCACTACTACTCTCTTCTAAACTTTGGTAGAATATACCTTTTGATTTTAGTATAGATTTGGCTTCATTATAATCATTTGCAACAATAACGCCTTTGACCTTTTTACCCTCTTTAGTTAAGCCCTTATATTTATACTGCATAAATCTCGCTTTTTTATTTTATTATAAGTTAATTTTGCTTTAGGTGTGCTGGAGTTGCTACTTTTTCTACATAAATTGATTGGCTAGGAAAAGCAAAACTACTTCCATTTTTTTCAACAATTTTACTAATTTTATAGTAGATATCCTCTTTTATATCTAAATACTCTTGCCAAGATGAGGTATTTGTAAAAGTGTAAATAAATATCTCTTTAGCCCAATCGCCAAAATTATCAAAGTTTACAAGCATAGTTTCATTTTGGGCAATACCTGGATGATTTTTTAGCATACTTTTAATATCTCTTATTATATTTTCTATTTGCTCATTTGTAGTATCATATATTAAACCAATAGATATTTTTATTCTTCTAACATCTCTTCTTGAAAAGTTTTCAATATGAGAGTTAGCAACAATTTGGTTTGGCACAACTACAAGAGATTTTTTAAATGTTCTAATTTTTGTAGTTCTCATACCTATATCTTCAACTATACCCTCAACTCCATCTACGATAATCCAATCTCCTATTTTTATACTTTTATCTAAAAGCAGTGCAATTGAACCAAAAAGATTTGCTGCAGTATCTTTTGCAGCTAAGGCAAAAGCTAATCCTCCAAGTCCTAGAGAGGCTAATAGTGCGGTTACATTTATACCCCAAATGCTTAAGACTGAAGATATTCCTAAAATCCATATTAATATCTTAATAATTCTTATAACAAAGTGGCTTAGTTCATTGCTTAACTCTTTTGATAATTTTGAAGTTGCTTTATATAATATACCTTCTATTCCATCAATAAATGCCCAAACAAACCAATAAAAATTAAATATCAAAAGTGAAGATAATATCAAATTAATAAAATCATTTCTTAAATATAAAATTGATACAAAAATATAGAGTGCCAATATCAAAAAAGTAAATCTTAAAGGTTTGTGAAAGTTTTTAATAACTAAATCATCATATTTTGTATTAGTCTTTTTAGCTAATATTAGCATTAATTTAATAATTAAAGATACAAATATAGGTCTTAATATCCATACAAAAAATACTAGCGTTATAGCAAGTAATATTTGACCATAAGTGAAATTAAGTATAGAATCTCCAAGATAGGGAAACTTTTTATAAAGAAATATTAGTATATTTTGAGAGAGGTTATCAAGATTTAAATCAACACTATTTGCTACTTTTGTTGCAATAGTAATATTTTTTTCACCACTCATTATCTACCTTAAATTATAGATTCTAAAAAACTCTTTTGTATAGTTATTTGCGATATTTTTATCATTAATAATAAGAGAGTTTTCTCTATTTTCATTATTTGCTGCTTCAGTAAAATTATATGAACCAGTAATTGTTATTTTATTATCAATTATAATTACTTTATTATGAAGCAACCTTTTACTATCATCATATTTAATTTCAATATTATTATTTTTTAGATATTCATCTTTTGAGTATCTATTTTGGCTCCATTTGTCATCAAAAATACCTTTTACTTCTACTCCTCTATTTTTTGCTTCAATTAGTGCATTTGCTATATCAATATCAGTGAATGAATATATCATAAAATATATACTATCTTTAGCATTTTGAATATAATTAATTAAATGCTCTTTAATATTATCTTCAGGAGAGAAAAATACTTCAATATTATTATATTTATAATAATCAGGTATAGATAAATTTTCTTTTAACTCATCAAACTCTTGTGTATAAAAATTTGCAATATTTTCATTATCAATTCTTACAAAATTTTCATAATTTCTATAGAAGCTATAATAGCTATAGTTTCCAGAACCACTCCATACAATAGAGTCATCTATAACTAAAAATTTATTATGCATTAATGAAGATTCATCATTATCTTTATGTATTAATACTCCTGCTTCGATCAACTTTTGAAATCCACTCTCTTGTATATTATCACTTTCTATTACCACCTCTACCTTTATACCTCTTTCATAAGCTTGAATTAAAGAGTTTGTAATTTTTCTATTTGTTAAAGAATAGATAGCTAGTTTTAAAGAGCTTTTAGCACTATTTATATCTTTTGCAATAATATCATCTATACCGTTAGAGAAACTTCCTGAGTTTTTTGAGAAGTATATATTTATATTTTTAAGATTATTATCTTTTATTAAGTTTGTATTATTGGAATCTTGTTTATTAGTATTGTATTGATATTGGTTGCTTTGGCATCCTATAAATAGTAATGTTAATAAAATTAGAATAAAATTTTTTATGATAGAGCCTTTTTTGATTTAATTATATCATAAAATGGCTTTATTTAAATATTTATATTAATGTATTAAATCAAAATTAGCTATTTTAATATGGTGTTGCATCTATATAACCATGAGCTTGTCTCTCAATTACTTCTACAATACCTGCTTGAACAAAATCAATATCATCTATAAAATCTTTTTTCTTCCATCCCATAGTTTGCATTGTGTTAATACATCCAATAAATTCTACTTCATAATCCATTAGAGATTTTATTCTTGATAGAGTCTTTTTATCATAATCTTTTTTAAGCACCCTCATTCCAGGTCCATATGCAATTACTACTACTTTTAAAGCACCATCTGGATACTCTTTTAGAATATTATATATTGTGCCTAAAAGGTGGTTTGCATAATGTATATCTTTATTATTTAGCTTCATTATTATTTTTCTAGGGTTATCAAAAGTGGGCTTTGGGTCTTTGAAGTTATATTTTGAAAATAGTAATATTGGTAAAATTATTAATAGTAAAAATGCTCTTCTTTTCATATTGCCACCCTCTCTTTTTCTAGGAGAATTATATCATCTCCTTTTTTTATAGTGCCACCTTTTACTATCTTAGCATAAATTCCTCTTTTATTCAATAAAAGTTTTGGAAGTTTTGAATTATATTTAGTTAAATGTTTACATAGAGTGCACTCTTTTGTAATCTCTAATATACTATTACCTATTTGTATAGTATCACCACTATTTAGAGTATGAGGGTCAAAATCTAATAATAAGTTTTCACCTAAAGCTACTTTAGGGATATCTATATTATTTTCTTTTGCTAATTTGTATGAGTTTTCTCCAATTAACATTATTAATCTATCTTTATCTTCACTATTTGCAAATTTATCACCTACTATTCCATACTCTTTCTTTACTTCTATTGAAGTTTTTTCTTCTCTTATTCCACTTGTGCCAATAGGTGCAATATATAAGGATATGACTTTGCCTAAAATTTGATTATTCATTTTTATTCCAATAAAGAGTTTTTAATCATTTATAAACTTTTATAAATTCATAAATGATTAAAAATCAAGAGCAGAGTCGAAACTCTATAGCTCTTAATTTAGCATTTTACAATGCCTTTATTATTTTTAATTCCAATAATTTCAGGAGTATCAACTTTAAGTTGCTTAATGTGTTTAACATTTTTAAGATAGTTTTCAACAGTCTCCCATACTGGCTCACCTGGAGCTTTTGAATTAACAGTTGACCAACCAGCAACTTTATATTTCTTTTTAGGATCAAGAGGTTTACCATCAAGTGTTCTAATATTGCTAATTCTTTTACCCATTTTTTGAACTGGGTCAATTGTATAAGATAATCCACCTGTTCTAACCATATCACCACCTTGTTGATAGAATGGATCTTGGTTAAATAGGTTATCTGCAACATCTTCTAGAACATTTTTAATAGTAGCACCATCCATTTCTCTTACATAAGTTTCTGGATAAGTCATAGCTGTTTGAGTAGCTAAATCTTCAAATGTAATATCTTGACCAGCAATTACAGATGTTCCCCATCTAAATCCTGGAGAGAATGAGATATCAGCACCTTTTACCTTTCTTAATGCATCACATATAATTTGGTCAAAGCTACCATTGAAGTTACCTCTTCTAAATAGTGTTACATCTGTAGTAGCTACTACTCTTGTTAAATCTTTTAAGTATGGTTTTCTAACTTTTTCAATATATGCCTTCATCTCTTTATCTTCAGGCACTAAATCACTAAATACTGGAAGAAGTGTAAATTTAAAGTCTTTGATTTTTCCATTTTGAATATCTAAATCAAGAACATTTAAGAATTTACCATTACTTCCTGCATTACATACATAAGTTACACCACCTTTATTTTTAACAGGAACAGCCTCTGGAACACCATCGTGAGTATGACCACCCATAATAAAGTCAATACCACTTACAACTTGAGCTAACTTCTTATCAACATCATATCCATTATGTGATAGAAGAAGTATCGCATCTGGTTTTTCTTTTTTCTTGATTTGGTCAATTACTTCTTGAAGGTGGTCAGGTTTAATACCAAAAGTCCAATCAGGAATAAATCTTTTTGGATTTGCAATAGTTGTATATGGGAATGCTTGTCCAATTACTGCAACTCTTGCATTACCAAGTTTTTTAATTGTATATGGTTTAAATGCTAAACCGCTATCTTCATCAAATGCTGGAGCACCATCCATTAAAGCATCTTCTTTTACAAAAACATTTTGAGCTACAAATTCTGCTTTAAGCTCTTTAATATTTTCTAAAACCTCTTTTTCTGTATATGTAAATTCCCAGTGCCCTGTGCATACATCTGCACCAAGCACATTTAGAGCTCCTACCATATCTTTTCCACGAGTTTGTAGTGCAGTCCAGCTACCTTGCCAAGTGTCACCACCATCAAGTAGAAGAGTTTTTTCTTTACCAAATTCACCTCTTAAGCTATCAATTATAGTTTTTAGGTGAGCAAATCCTCCCATTCTACCAATAGCTTTAGCATGTTTTTCAAAATCTACACATGTAAATGCATAAGTTAATCTATCATTATCTTTTATATGATAGTAGTCTAAAAAGTATTTTCCAACAATATGTGGTGGAACATTTTTATTACCAAATAGACCAATATTTACGCTAGGCTCTCTAAAATATACAGGCATTAGCTGTGCATGAGAGTCTGTCATGTGTAATATTCTTACATTACCAAAAGGTTTTAATTTGTAGTAGTCTTTTAAACTACCAGTTGGTGATAAACGCATATGTGAATTTGCAAAAATTGGCGTGCTACCAAGCGACGCCATTAAATACATAAACTCTCTTCTTCCAAAGCTCATAATCTTCCTTTAATATTTAAATCCATCACCTGGCACTGCTAGACGCCAAGTTTTTTTACCTTCTTCATGAAGTTGAAGTGCTCTTACAGCAAATGTACATGCTCTCCATGCTGCATAGTTAGTTGGGAATTTTTTTGTTTTTTCTTTCCCTTTGCTTTTATATTTAATTATAGTCTCTTTGCTCTTAGATTTAATAGCAGCTTCTAAAGCTTTTATATAGTCTCTATTTCTAATACCTAATCTTTTAAATTCAACACCAAGTTTTATAGCTTCTGGATTAAACTTTTTAGCTACATCTACTACTTTTTCAACACCATTTGCTTTTACATCACAAACTTTTTTTACATCAAGCTTAACTGCTTCATCAATTAATGAAGCAGTTGCAATTGATAGGGTTAAAGTTGCTACTGTTGCTATTGCTAAAATTTTCATCTCAAACCCCTTATTTTCTAATATCTGGACCATCTACAGGTAGTCCATTTGACATATAAGACATAAAATAAATCATCTCATTTTGCCATTTACTTCCAGGCTTATGAGGATTCTCACCTTGGTTCTTTTCGCAACCCTTAATTCTTCTCTCAAGTGTTCCTAAACCTTGCCATTTCAAACGATATACAGGAAAATGAGTTGTATGACCAAATAGAGGTGAAAGATACTCATTTCTTACTCTTTTACCAGCACCTTGAACATGACAATTAGCACAAGAAAGTTGTAAGTATCCTCTTTGAGTATAATACTCTTTTTTACCTCTTTCATAAGCTTCAGCTGCCTCTTTAGAGTCAATTACAATATGAACTTTTTTACCCTTTTCTTTCGAAACAGAAGCAAAATATGCTTGAAGATCAGTCATTTTACCTTTTGTTACTTTCCAAGGTTTTTCTCCATTATCTTTTAGGCATTGATTGATTGCCATTGCAAGAGTTTGAACCTCTTTTTTCTTATTATCAAATTTAGGATACTCTCCTCTTATTGCAGGGTCTGGGAAGCAATCTTTAAATGATTTACCATTTTTAAATTTTTTTTCGTAAAGCTCTTTTCCTGCATCAATTGCATCTTCATAAGGAGGCATTTCATTCATTTCATCATATTGTTCTTTACCACCTTTATTGTATGCATATGAGCCTAATCTAAAATCATCACCTTTTATTCCCCACTTATAATTTTTTTCAAGCTCTTCTTTTGGAGTATATGGAAAATAAGTAGTAGCATTTTTAAGAGATGCAAACTTCTTCTCCAAATACTCTTGTAAAGCTTTTTTGTCTTTATCAGCTTGTTTGCTAAATTCACTCGCACTAAGTATTGTTGTGATTGAAACAGCTAATAAAGATAAAACTATCCTCTTCTTCATTTTTAATCCTTTCAACCTTTGTCTATAAGAGCAAAGGCTCTTATTTTATTTTTACCTTTTTACTTTTTGTATTGCCTTTTAGGTCAATCCAGCTTAGCTCAAGTTCTTTACCAGCTTCACCTTTAAATTTAAATTTAATAAATGGGTTTTTAGATAAAAATTGACTTGTTGATGCTTCATAAACTGGTTTACCATCAACTTTACCTTCTATATATACTATAAAGTTTGCCTCTTTACCTTTTTTCTTAGCTTGATCATAACTTAACATTGGGTGTTTAAATGCTGCCTTAACTGAAACTACACCATCTTTTGCTTTTGCTTTTACTCTCATTTTATATCTCCTTATTATATTTTAACTTTTGCTTATTTATATTAATTTCACATTTATAAATGATTGAAAATATCAACCACCACAACCACCAGCAGTAACTTTTACAACTTTACTAGCTCTATATAATTTACCATCAACTTCTGCTACAACTGTAACTGTTCCAGTTTTTGCCATTTTAATTCTTACACCATAATCTGGAATACCAGCTTCAGGAATATCCCAAATTGCAACTGTTGCTTCTGGATTTGATGTTTGGAAAAGTGCAACTTTACTAGCTTTGTCTAATTTAAAACTAACAGGAACTACAGCACCATTTTCTGCAATATCCGGAGCTTTTAATTTAATTTTACCTTCTTCAGTCTTATCACTACCAAATATAGCTTTGATTGCTTCATTTGTTCCGCTAAGGTCATTTTCTTTACCACTATTTTTAATTGTCCAAACTTTTGGTAACTCTTTTCTATAGTTTTTAGCAATTGCACTTACTGGTGCTAATGAAATTGCTGCTACTCCTAAACCTAATCCTAAAAATTTTCTTCTTTCCATAAATTACTCCTTATTAAATTTAATTTATTTTGCTTATTTAATAGTTTTTAAATAAGCAACCACAGCTTTAATTTGATGATCATCTAAAACCCCATTTTTACCAAACGCAGGCATAGCTGAGATTGGATTTGTTTTGTATGGGTTATATACCTTGTCATATAATGCTTTCTCAGGCCACATTGCTAAACCTTGAAGTTTTGGTCCAAGACTACCTGGACCATTAATTTTTTTACCATTTGCAGCATGACAAGCAAAACAGTTTCCAATCTTTTTTGTATTAAAGATTTTTTCACCCTCTTTTACTAAATCGTTTGCACCCATAGCAACACCCATAGAGAGTGTTGCTACAATTGATGCTATTAATAACTTTTTCATCGCTCATCCTTTATTTTATTTGGATTTACTAATCATATAATCCACAATACCTTTTACATCTGCATCACTAAGGTCAGCATTTCCACCTTTTGGTGGCATACCTTGGAAACCTTTGATTGCATGTTTGTAAAGAGTCTCTTTACCTTTTTTGATTCTATCAGCCCAAGCCTCTTTACTACCAACAAGTGGTGCTATTGCTGCATTATTATGACAAGCACTACATTTAGCTTGATATAGCTTTGCATATTTTCCACCAGAGTCTTTTTTTGCAGTCTCTTTTGGTAAATCTCTAACTTGTGATACTGGTGGTTTAATACCATCATCTAAAGATGCTTTGATATGCACAACTTTGCCAGTTGGACAATCTTTCATACATCTTTTTGTAGGTGTTCCATAATTTTTTGGATTACTTAAGAACTTCTTCATTACTTGTGGACCATCAGGACCATTCACATCTGGATAGAAGCCCTTTTCATTTGGCATATGAACTTTCATTAACTTCTCTTTAGTTAATACATAATCATCATCCAAATCTTGACCATCTATTTGAATCTCTTCAACTGATAATAAATATGCAACAATTGCATATACTTCATCATTTGTTAAACTCATTGGATGTGGG
>CAYPVY010000009.1:9978-19745 GCA_964414305.1 uncultured Nitratifractor sp. | reverse complement strand
ACCTAGCTTAAATCTTAGTTTAGTTTTTAACTGCTTGACCTAAATTCCACATTGGCAAGAATATACCAAGTGCAAGTAACAATACCATTGCTGCAATTATAGCAATCATTATAGGCTCAATATATGCTGATAAGTTATCAATTAAATTTTGGAAATTCATATCATAATAATCTTTTACTTTTGCCATCATTCTATCTAACTGTCCACTACTCTCACCTGCTCTAATCATCTGAATTGTCATATCCTCAAATAATCCTGTTTGTTCAAAAGCTTCAGACAAAGAAACACCACGACCAATATTAATATTAATACTCTCTAATCTCTCTCTTAAATATCTATTATCAACAACACCAAGTGATGTCTCTAAAGCTTCAGATACTGGAATACCTGCTTTTACTAAAGACCCAAATACTAATGTATAGTTATAAACATTTGATAGATATACTAACTTTCCAATCAAATAAAACTTAGGATGTGCTAATATTTTATCTACTTTATATCTATAGTTCTCATTATTTTTATAAAAGTGCTTTTGTATAAAAAATATTGCAACCAAAGCTACTATTATATACAAACCATACTCTCTAAAGAAACTCTCAGCACCAAGTAAAATTCTAGTTGCCAATGGTAAATCAGTATGTAACTCTTCAAATATTTTTCTAAAGTTTGGAACAACCAACATAATAACTGCAACAAAAGCTGCAATTAAAGCTACAATTACCATTTTTGGATAACGCATTGCTTTTTTAAATTTGACTTGGTTATCCCTCATTTTCTCTAAAATATCTGCTAATTCATGATAAGCTTCTGGGAAGTTACCTGTCTTTTCACCTAGTTCAGTCATAGCCATTACAATATGTCCCATCTGTTCTTTATATGGCATTAGAGCTTGAGACATACTTTTACCTGCATTAATATCATTTGCTACAGATGATAATATCTTTTGTAGAAGCTTATTTTTTGAATTTTTAACTATATCTTCTAATACATCATGTATAGGGATACCAGCATCTGTCATTGTAGCAACTTGTCTAATAAATGCTATCTTATCATCAATATTCAATTTTGGTTTAAACATTGATGCAAAACTATTTTGCCAATTTGCAAAAGTCTCTTCAATAGGTGCTGCTGTCTCTTTAGCACCAACCACAATAACACCTTTATTTTCCTTTTTAACCAATGCTGATGCTTCTATTTTATTATTTGCATTAACAATACTACTTAACTTTTTACCTCTTGAAATATACTCTACTCTATAATACATTTTTATAACCTCGCTACTCTATAAATTTCATCTACAGTTGTTTTACCTGCCAAAGCTTTTTCAACTCCATCACTAAACATTGTTTTAAAGCCCTCCTTTCTTGCTTGAATTTCTAATTGCTCTTTTGGAGCCTCTGATGCAATCATTCTTGCCATTTCACTACTAACACTTAAAACCTCAGATATCATCTCTCTTCCCATATATCCAGTTCCAAAACACTCTCTACACCCTTCTCCTTTATAAAAAGTTGGGTTAGAAATATTTTCTGGTATATACTCTCTAATTCCATCATATAATTTTGTAGGCAACTTTGTTTCAACCTTACAATGTGGACATATCTTTCTAACCAACCTTTGAGCCTGTATAGCTACCAAAGAACCACTTACTAAATAACTCTCAATTCCCATATCAATCATCCTATACACTGCTGATATTGCATCATTTGTGTGCAGAGTTGATAATACTAAGTGTCCTGTCATTGCAGCTTGTATAGCTATTCTTAGAGTTTCAGTATCCCTAATCTCACCAATCATAATCTTATCTGGATCTTGTCTCAAAATTGATCTAAGAGCTGATGCAAATGTTAATCCTGCAGCATTATTTACTTGAACTTGTTGAATACCAGCCATTTGATACTCAACAGGATCTTCAACAGTAATAATCTTATCTTTAGAGCTCTTAATAGCATTTAATGATGCATAAAGAGTTGTTGTTTTACCACTACCCGTTGGACCAGTAACTAAAACTATTCCATATGGAGATTTAATTGCCTCATTAAATCTCTCATAACTTACATCATTCATACCCATATCTTCTAGAGTAATTAAAGTTTTTGATTTATCTAAAATCCTTAAAACAATTGACTCACCTACCAATGTAGGTAGAGTAGAAACCCTAAAATCATATGGTTTACCCATAATTGTTGTAGCAAACCTTCCATCTTGTGGTTTTCTTTTTTCTGCAATATCTAATTGAGATAAAAGTTTCATTCTAGAAGATAGTGGTCCAAACACTATCTTATCAAATATAAATGCTTGTTGTAACATACCATCAATTCTATTTCTAACAATACAGTTTTTTTCTGTTGCTTCTATATGTATATCACTAGCTCTTGCTGCAATTGCTGTTCTTAATATCAATTCAATTAATTTTAAAACTGCTGGAGATTCATTTTCATCACTACTAGCTGTAGATTGTAAATCTTGCTTGATCTCTTCTACATAACTTTGTAAACTCTCATAAGTTTCTACCTGCAAGAGTTTATCTTTTACATCAGAATATCTAGAAACTCCTATTTTAAGTAATTTTTTTCTAAAAAATCTAGAAATTGCATCTTGAGCAGCTAAATCTAAGGGATCTGCAAATACTACTAAAACATGCATATCATCTTCATCAATTACTAATGCTTTATTTTTAACCAAAACTGATACTGGAATTTTATCAAATAATGAACTATCTACTTCATGATCTGATAGATCAATATATTCCATATTTAATTTAGCAGATATAAATTTATACAACTCAACAACATCAATATCTTCTCTATCTAATTTATCTATCTCTTCAAAAGTTAGTTCACCCTTTTTTAATAATAATAATAGATACTCATATAATTTCTCTTTTGTAATTAAACCATTCTTTACTAAAGAATATAGAGTAATATTACTATTTTTAGTTTTTTTAACTAATTCTAGTAATCTATCTTTATTAAGTAAACCATCTTTAAAAAGAGTCTCTATTAAGTTAATCACATCTTTTCTCCATTTTTTATTGGAAAGATTATAACAAAAGTTCCATAAAATGAAACTTTTTATATACAAAATGTCATATGTATTTCAAAAAAAATGGATTAAAATAAGAATTTTATATTGAAAATTAAAAAGGTTGCCCTCTTCTAAGTTTATCTAGTAGTTTTTTTGCTTTATATGAATTTGTCTCATCATAAAAAGTTTGTAATACTTTTATAGCATCTACTCTTTGACCTTGTTTCGCTTTTGCCTTAGCAAAAATAAGCCAACTATCTTCTAAATCACCATCAATATTATTAGTATTTACAGCCCAACTTTCAGCTTTTTTGTAATCTTTTAATTTGTAATATAATTTTGCTATTTTGAGTGCATCTTGTGCATCTTGAGTTTCTCTAAATCTCTCTTCTAAATCTTTAATCTCTTCTTTTATAGATAACTCTTCACTATCTTTTTTAGGAATAAGTATATCAGAATAATCTTTTTTAATTTTATTTTTTTCATTATTATCAAATCCAATGACTCTTATATCATCATCAGGAATATTTGGTTTAACTATAGTAGCTTTAGTCAAATCTATTGATTGATTATCATTTTGTGAAGGCTTAGCATCAATCAAAGGATTTCCACTCTTATCAACTTTTTGTATCACTATTGAAGGTGTATTATTATTTTGTGTATTATTTGTATTATTTATATTTGTATTAGAATTATTTACTTTTTTTGTTATTGTTTGAGTATTTTGATTACTATTTACTCTCTTTTCATTTTGTGTACTTTTAATTTTGATTAGATTATTATAAGTTTTAAAAAATATTAAACCACCACTTATAATAATCAAAGATGCTAAAGATATTAAAATTGGTTTTTTTATTTTATTTCTTTTATATTTGCGCCACTTCTTTTCCAGTTCAGGTATATCATACATCTATTGCTCCTATTGCAATTGCTGCCATTTCTAGAAATTTTTGAGAAAACTTATCTTTACTAAATTGCGATGGATCATTTTTTTCATAATATTGATATATTTCAAAAGTAGTAAACATCAACTTACTACAAGCCCTAAAGTTACCTTGAGTTACCTTATATATAAAATCTATATTTTTTTGTTTGATTTGATTTGCTATTTCAAATTGATTCATTTTTAAAAGCTTTTGATGAATATATGTTTTAAGCTCCTCTTTAGTAGCATTTTTTAGCTCAATTGCACCCCAAATTCTAGTTTGAAAATGTGATTTTGCAATGATATCTTCATCAGTAGTTTTATGAATAGATATAACAAATTTCAAAACTCCAGTATCTGATAAAATTCTAATTTGCTCTAATATCTTTTTTGGATAGAGTTGGGCTTCATCTAATAAAATTATAATTTCTCTTTGACCTTTAATAACTTTACAAAACTCAACAAAAGTATTAAAATCTACTTTTGTTCCTTTTGGCATAGGTTTTTGTATCAAAATATCAAATAGTTTTCTAAAAAATTCCTCTTCATCAAGCATAGGAGTATCAATAAGATGTATCTCTTTTTGATACTTTTTTTTATCATAAATACGATTTAGCAAAAGGCTTTTACCAGTTCCTGGCTCACCATATAAAAGCATCATTTTAAATGGCTTATCAAAAGCCATCTCTAACTCTTCATATGCCACTATAGAGCCTGGTAATTCTATATAGTTATCTACATTTATTTCATCTACAAAACACTCTTTTGCTATCTCGTAATAACTCACTTAACTATACTCCTGTATCCGAGTTTTTTGAGTGATAAACTACCTTTACCACTTGTAATTGTAGGTGTAATTATAACAACTAATTCTTCAGTTTTCTTAATGCGTCTATTTTTCTTGAAAGCCTCACCAATTAATGGAATATCTCCAAGAAGAGGAACTTTAGACTTACTAATACCTTCACTTGTAGAAATTAATCCACCAAGTATTGCATGTTTTCCATTTTTAACTTTTATTACTGTAGAAATTTGTCTTCTTATTAAATCTGGTGGCATATTTCTAGTCCCACTTTGTCCTACTGGTCCATCTGTTTCTGTAATAGATGGATTAATCTTTAATGTAATCATACCACGTTTATCAATTTCAGGTGTAATATCTAACAAAATGCCAGCAAATACAGAATCAATTGTTTCAGATTGTGATGTTGTTCCATTAGTTCCAGAAACTGTAGTGCTTGATGTCGTTTTATAAAAAATCTCTTTACCTACACTAATTAATGCTGGTTGATTATTAAGTGTCATAATTTTTGGATTAGAGATAGTTTTTACTGTTCCTTGAGTCTTTAAGAACTTAATTACATCATTTATTGTTGCATATTGTGTTAAATAAGTAGCTTTTGCTTGATTTGGTCTTATACCCGGAAAATATTCTTTTAAATCAATTTTACCATCTTTAGTTTCTGCTTTTTTAACATTTTTTTGATCCATAAGAAATGAACTAAATTTAAAGTTTTCTAATCCATATAGTTGAGTCCAGTCAATTCCAGTAGCTTTATCGTTATTTAGAGTTACTGATAATATCTTAACATCTATCATAACCTGAGTTTTAACTTGTTTTGCTAATGATGAGATATATTTTGCAACTCTTTTAATTTGCTGAGGAGTTCCAGTAACTGTAATTAATCCAGCTTCAGGATCAACTATTGGCTCAGTAGGATTATATGCCCACTCATTTCCAGCTTGATCTACCCAAACATCTCCTTTTTTAGTAAAATGCATACTTCCATCACCAGATGTTACTAATATTTGATGAACCTCTTTTTTTAATTTTCCCCAAAAATCAAATTTATCATCACTTGATATTGACATACCACTCTTACTTGAGCTTCCTTTACTTGCTCTACCAGCATTTGCAATATTAATATTTGCACTTGATTTACCATTTCTTGAACTAGCAATGTAGTGAACCTTAAATGTTCTAGTCGTTAGATAGCTAATTTTTAACTTATCGTTTTTAAGTGTATAGCTTAAGTCATTATCACTCAAAACTGTTCTTAAAAACTCATCTAAAGATGCATTTTTTAACCTTATATAATAAAGCTTTTTTTCCATCTTTTTTCTAGCCGCAGCATCTTTTACAATTACACTAAATCCACAAGTTTCTGCTAAATTTTCTATAGCATCTGCAATTGATAGTTGCTTTTTAATTGTAACTGAAAAATGTTCATTTTGACAACTATTAGCCTCAATATTTGTCGTAGCTAATAAACCAATTAACGCTGTTGATATAAGTATCTTTTTCATTTTTTACCTACCTATTATGATTTTTATTTTTTTGTTGTTATCACTAAAGAAAACCATCTTACTTCTATTACCATCTTTTAGATATACAGAATCATCCATAATATCTACAAGAGTATAACCACCTACCTTTTCTCCAACTTTTACCCACTGACCATTTATAAAAGCTTTATTATTCATAATCGCAGTTAAATTAAACTCCATTCCACTCTTTTTTAAGACAATTGTTCCATTTTTATCTTTTGTTGCATTTGTATCTACTATCTCTACTTTTGGCAAAGGAGATGGAGTAGATACAATTTTATCTTTTGGTAGAATACCAGTTCTTTTAGAATTAATTTTATTTATCATCATATCTATCTCATCTCCCATCAACAAAGAATTAGCCAAAGCTAATGCTAATAAAAAGTTTATATTTTTCATGGTCTTATCCCCCATACACTAAAGTTAATATCTGCAATAGGGTTATTTGGTGCTGGTTTTATTACAGCAGTTGTAACATTTGTTACCATATCATTAGTCTCTAAATCATTCATAAATGATAAGATATTTCCATAACTACCTTGTGTTTTTACTTCAACATCCAATACTTTTCCAAATGTCCCATTATTATCATAAGCTTTATTTGCAATATTAAATACTTTTAGATTATTATCTTTTGCTTGTTTTGCAATATTATCTAAAAATTTAGACCAATTATCTTTATTATAAACAACTGCACTAAGTTTTGTAACTGCACCTCTAACTTTTGTTAATTTCATTCTAAGATTATTAAGCTCCATATTCTTTTGAGCTATAATCTTCTCTTTTTGTTTTACATAATAGTATTGATCACCATTTACAGTTTTACTTCTTAAGTAATTTTCAGCCTTTTTTATATTACTCTTTAGAGTTTTATTTCTTTTTTCTTCACTTTTTCTGTATGACTCAGCTGTTGGGTATATAAGAGTATGCAATAATAATGCTACTGCTCCAGCTGCTATAGCCACCATCAACCAAGCTTCACTTGAACTTCTACTATTATAGTAGTTATCTAATTTATCTAAATTGCTCATCTATCTACCCTCTCTAAATTTCACTTTTAAGACACCTTTATAAATTTTGTCTTTTTTATCATATTCTATACTCTCAATGCCAATACTCTTAATTTCACGATTAAAGTTTTCTACAACTTTTTTAACAAAAGTAGTAATCTTTTTATCACTATCAGACTCAACGCTTACATAGTAGCTATCACCCTCAATTTTTATTTGACTACTTGTAATATCATATTGTTTTAAGATATCTGTTAAAAGTGTAATTTGTTCTGATCTTAAAGAGTAGTTGAACTTTTTGTTATAAACTTGAGTTAACTCACCTTTTCTTCTATTAAACTCTTTTGAAACTTTAGCAATTGCTTGGTCAAGTGCTTTTATTTCATTATCTTTTTGCTTAAGTTTTTCTTTTAGTGAATTTGCTTGTCTAGTTAAGCTTTTTTCTTTACTTGAGAGTATCAAGTTCTCACCATTATATCTAGCTCCAATTATATATTGATATGCTGAAGGAGCCAATCCAAGCAATGATATTCCAATAAATGTTACAATAATCTTACCAGCTGGTCTTTGAAAGAATGGCAATGGTTTTGGATATGGAGTTAGATTTGGTAAATCTAATGTTCCTTGTTTTAAACCACTTGCACTATAATACATTAAATAATGAATTGGGTCAGGTGCACTTTTTGGATCTTCTCCAGAATATACTGACACTAAAGGTTTTGATGTTAAATCTAAATAATTTTTAAAGAAAACTTCAATACCATCTAAATAGCCAAAGCTAAATCCAACAAACGATCTTTTAATCTTATTAATTTCATAAGTTCTTTTTAGATAAATTATAATATCATTAATCGTTAAGAAGCACTCATTAAATATCTTAATAAGTATATCTCTATATGTTTTATTTTCAAGCTTTAGCCCATTTATTGATAAAGTCTCTCTAAATTGCTCTTTAGTAAATGGAACTTCTTGAGCCATTTTACAAAATCTATCATAGATATTATCTAAAGAGTAATTTATTGACTTTGAATATAATAACTCTCCTCTATGATAGAATGTAACAAAAGTATCATACTCACCAAAATATACAAACATATCTGTTGAGCCTTTATCTATATTGTTGTTTGCATATAGAGACTTATAAAGAAGAGGTGCAGGAATTAAATAATCAATATATTTAACTTTTTTTGCTAATGATGAAAAACTCTTCTTTATACTATTAACATCTACAATAATTGTTTGATATTTTGTTTCTGCAGATTTAATAGCTGTTTTAATAGGATAAACCTCATACTCAACAGCAACATCAAGTCTGAGCTCCTCATAAGCTTTGTCAGTTATAACATCTTTTATATGCTCTTGTGGTATATTTGAGCTTAATTCAATTAACTCAATAATTAAATCTTTATTTGCGATATATGAAATTACAGTATCGCTTTGAGCTCTTTTTAATTTATAAAGAGGACTATAACTGCCATGCTTAAACTTACCAATTGAACCATTATAGTTATCAATTGTAATTATTGTTGATACATCTCTTCTCTTCTTCACGATAACATCCTATATTTAATAATATGTAACAATTATATATGTTTTAATATTAATTAATACTTAAACTGTTTTAAAGATGTGAAAAAAATGAGAAAAAAAGTAACTTTTCAAATTTTTTATAGTATATATCCGAGTTTTTCTAAGTAGTCTTTATTTTTACTCCACCCTTTTTTTACCGATACTTTTAAATCTAAATATATTTTTTTTCCTGAAAATTCTTCTAATTTCTCTCTTGCATACTTACCTACTCTTTTAATATTACTTGCATTATTACCTATTATCATTCTTTTTTGTGTATCTTTTTCAACAATTATTGAAGCATAAATTACATCTAAATTATCTTTCTCTTCAATCTTTTCTATAATTACATCACTCTCATATGGAATCTCATCACTCATTTTCTCAAATACAGCTTCTCTAATCAGCTCTTTATATATATCTCTAATATTGTCTGTAGTTAAAAGTTCCTTATCATATAACCAAGGATGATTTGGTAAATATTTTACTATTTCATCAAGTAACATATCTTTTGTAACACCACCTTTTTTTATAGAAAATGGAATTATTGCTTTAAACTCATTTGAATATTTGCTATATTCTTGCAATTTTTCTAAAACTTTTTTATTATCTACTCTATCAACCTTTGTAAGCAATACAATATGTGGAGTTTCCTTATCCTTTATAAGCTCTAAAAACTCTTCATAATAAGTTATTGGGTCATTTATAGGGGCTAAAAATATATGCAAATCACTATCTCCAAGAGCTTTTAGAGCCTCTTGAAGCATAAATTGGTTTAAGAGTTTCTCTTTTTTATGAATTCCTGGAGTATCTACAAAAATAATTTGTGCATTTTTATGCATTACAATAATATTCATTCTTTTTCTTGTTGCTTGAGCCTTCTTTGATACCATTGCCAATTTAGACTC
>CAYPVY010000009.1:0-9878 GCA_964414305.1 uncultured Nitratifractor sp. | reverse complement strand
TATATATCTTGTTGTATCTTCACTTTCTATTATATCGCCTAATTTATCATCAACCATTTTTTTATCTATTAATACTTTTCCACTTAAGCTATCAGCTTCAAAACTAATATCTTCAAGAAGCTTTTCCATTACAGTATGTAATCTTCTTGCACCAATATCTTCTGTCTTTTCATTTGCCAAAGCACTATATTTTGCTATAGCTCTAAGTGCTTCATCTTCAAACTCCAATTCAACACCTTCAACTGACAATAAAGCTTTATACTGTTTTACCAATGAATTTTCAGGTTCTGTTAAAATCCTATACAAACTCTCTTGAGTTAAAGAATCTAACTCAACTCTTAATGGAAATCTTCCTTGTAACTCTGGAATTAAATCACTTGGTTTACTAAAGTGAAATGCACCAGCAGCAATAAATAGTATATGATCAGTGTTTAATTGTCCAATTTTTGTTTTTACGCTACTTCCTTCTACAATAGGTAGCAAATCTCTTTGAACTCCCTCTTTGCTTGGGTCTTGCCGAGAGCTTGATGATGCACTTACTGCAACTTTATCAATTTCATCAATAAATATAATTCCACCACTCTCAGCTTTACTTAGGGCAATTTGTTTTAGCTCTTCTTCATTAAAAAGCTCTTTTTGAGCTTCAAGCTCTAAAAGTTTTTTTGCCTCTTTTATTGTAACTTCTTTTTTCTTCTTTTTATTCATTCCACCAATAACTTGAATAATAGACTCTTGAACCTCTGCCATCTCTGGTGGAACATTACCAATACTTCCAACATCTATATTCCTACCACTTACTTCTATCTCAATTTTTAAATCATCTAGCTCACCATTTGCTAACTGCTCTTGCTTCTTTGCAAAAGCTCTATCATAAGCTTCAAGCTTCTCTTCACTTGCTCCATTAGGTAGAGGTGGAAGAAGCTTTTCTATAATTTTATTTTCAATATATGCTTCAATCTTATCTCTATTTGCCTCTGATAACTCTTTTTTAGCAAGAGAATAAGCCTCAAGTGCCAAATCTCTAACCATTGACTCAACATCTCTACCAACAAATCCAACCTCTGTATATTTACTAGCTTCTACCTTAACAAAAGGCATTTTCATCATCTTTGCAAGGCGTCTAGCAATCTCGGTTTTACCAACACCTGTGCTTCCTATCATTAAGATATTTTTTGGTGTAACCTCAGATGCAATCTTTTCATCAAGTTGCATTCTTCTCCATCTGTTTCTAAGAGCAATAGCTATAACCTTTTTCGCATTTTTTTGACCAATTACATATTTATCTAAATATTCTACTATCTCTTTTGGTGTCATATTATTACTATTCACTATTTCAACTCCAATGTTTTGATATTTGTATTTGTATATATACATAGTTCACCAGCAATTTTCAAACTCTCTTTTACAAGTTCCAGAGGTTCTAGATTGCTATGTTTTTTTAGTGCCCTAGCAGCACTTATAGCAAAATTGCCACCACTTCCAATTGCAGCTAATTCCCCATCTTCAGGCTCTACAACATCTCCAGTTCCACTAAGAATAAATATATGCTCTTTATTTAAAACAAGCATCATAGCCTCAAGTTGTCTTAAGTGTTTATCACCTCTCCACTGTTTTGCAAACTCAATTACAGATTTTAATAAATCACCTCTTTTTTCACTAAGTATTGCTTCAAACATATCAAATAACCTAAATGCATCAGCAGTGCTTCCTGCAAATCCACCCAAAACTTTTCCATCATATAAAGTTCTAATTTTTGTAGCATTACCTTTTAGTATTGCATTTCCAAAAGTAACTTGACCATCACCTCCGATTACAGCACCTTTATCACTCTTATATGCAAGTATTGTAGTTGCTTCAAACATTACTCAACTCCTACTACTTCTACTTTTAACCTAGCATGTATTCCATGACCTAATTTTATATCAACTTCATGTAAACCTTCGGTTTTTATTGCTTTTTTTAGATTGATATTTTTATGATCAATATCAATTCCTAATTGATTTTTTAACTCATCAGCAATATTTCTATTTGTAACTGAACCTTTAATTCCAACTGGTGCACTTTGGCGTTCAATCTTTATTATATTGCTCTCTATTTTTTCTTTATAGCTATTTAATTTCTCAATCTCTTCTTTTAGTTTGGCTTCTTCTTTAGCTTTTAACTCTTCATACTCTTTTAAAACTTCTGGCGTTGCAAGTTTTGCAAAACCCTTATTTATTAAAAAATTTTGACCATATCCATCTTTAACTTCTTTTACATCTCCAGCTTTTCCTAAATTTTTTACATCTTTTATTAATAATACTTTCATATAACTATCCTTATTTTAATAATTTTTGTAGTATTTTACCTAAAAAGTTTAACATATCAAAAGGAATTTAATGTTTATAGAGTTTAAAATAGATAATTTAGAAGATTTTCCAAAAGAGTTGGATAATTTATTACAAAAACAAAAAGAGCAAATTGACTCAATAGCTTATAATGCTAAATCCTACAAAGAATCCATTAAAAAGTTAGAAGATTTAAGTGAAGAACTTGATAGATTCTTTACACCACTTTCTCATATAAATAGTGTCTTAAACTCTAAAGAGACACAAAAAGCATATGAAGAGTCAATCCCACTTTTATCTAAATTCTCAAGCTATATCACTCAACATGAAGGCTTATATAAAAAAATTAAGTCAATCAAACCAAACAATGAATTAGAAAAAAGAGTCTTAGGGCTTGAAATTAGGGATTTTGAGCTATCAGGTGCAAATTTAAATAAAGAAGATAAAAAAGAGTTAGAGGATATAAACCTTAGATTAAGTCAATTAAGCAATGAATTTAGTCAAAACCTACTAAATGCTACTAATGAGTTTGAATTAATTATTGATAATGAAGAAGATATAAAAGGAATTCCTCAAAGCGATTTAGAATCTGCAAAAATAGAAGAAAATGGCAAAATAAAGTATCGCTTTACGCTTCAGATGCCAAGTTATATTTCATACATGACATATGGACCAAATAGAGCTATAAGAGAAAAACTTTATAAGGCATACAATACAAGAGCACCTAAGAATCAAGAAGTAATTGATGAAATTCTAAGACTAAAAATGCAAAAGGCTAAACTACTAGGCTTTAAATCGTATGCAAATTTAGCACTACAAACTAGAGATGCATCAAATGAAGATGAAGTTATAAATTTTTTGGAAGAGCTTTTAGAGTTATCAAGACCTCAAGCAATAAAAGAGATAGATGAGCTAAAGAATTTTGCATATGAACTTGATGGTATAAAAGATTTACAAGCTTATGATGTAGCTTACTATTCTCAAAAATTAAAGAAAAGTAAATTTGATTTTGATGAATCACAAACAAAACCATATTTTGAATTAAATAGAGTATTAAATGGTTTACTAAATCTTATAAGTAAGCTATTTAATGTAGAATTCAAAGAGACAAAAACATCAACTTGGCATGAGAGTGTAAAGGTATATGATATTTTAGAAAATGGTAAAATAGTTTCAAGAATATATTTTGATTTAGAGGCTAGAGAGAGTAAAAGAGGTGGTGCATGGATGCACAATTGGCAAAGCCACTATGTTAGTAGCGATGGTAAGACAAATTTAGCATCAGCTTTTGTAGTTGCAAATTTTGCTCCATCTTCAAAAGAGCATCCATCTTTACTTAGACATGATGATGTAGTAACTTTGTTTCATGAAATGGGTCATGCAATCCATCATCTTTTTAGTAAGGTTAGTGAGCGAAGTGTTAGTGGAATAGAAGGAGTAGCTTGGGATGTAGTAGAGTTTCCATCACAATTTTTAGAAAATTTTGCTTATGAAGAGAGTATATTAAAAGAGTTTGGATATCACTACCAAACAAACGAGCCAATTAGTGATAATTTATTAAAAAAGATTAAAAATAGCAAAAACTTCCAAGCAGCAACAGCTATGCTAAGACAATTAGAATTTGCTCTTTTTGATTTTAAATTGCATCAAAAGCTATATCAAGGTCAAGAGGTTCAAGAGCTATTAGATAAAATAAGAGAAAAGACCGCAGTCATAAAACCACCAAAATATGTAAAATTCCAACATGGTTTTTCACATATATTTGCTGGTGGCTATGCAGCAGGATATTATAGCTATAAATGGGCCGAAGTATTTAGTGCTGATGCATTTTTTGAGTGTGTAGATAGTAGTGGGTTTAATACAAAAAAAGCAAAAGAGTATAAAGAGCACATTTTAGAAAAAGGAGCTACAAAAGATATGAGTAAATTATATGATGAATGGTTAAATAAAAGACCTGAGACTAAATCATTAATAAAATTATACGGGATTGAGAATGAGTAAAGAGAAAGATTTTTGGCTTTTAGTAGGGCTAAGTATTTCAATAGTAGCTATATTAATTTTTGGAATATTTACTAGCCCAACTTATACTCAAAAACAAAATTATGTAGCCTCTTTGATACTATTTTTAGAAGTATTATTTGTAGCATCTACTACTTTGGTAATATTATGGCATGGATTTAAAAATTTTGCACTTATGCTAACAATAATTTTAGCTGCAATTATATCACTCTTTGGAATAGAAGGAGCAACTATTGCATTAATGGCTACCTATATAACTTGGGGCTTTGTTTTTACAATTGAAATACTTCTAGCTCATAATGGTGTTGAGAGTGCAATTAAGTGGTTTAAAAAACATTATACGCCAAAAAGCTTCTCAATTGAATATAAAATATTTTATCCACTAATGTTAATTATGTATATCTTACTTGAAATTATTCCTAGCAAATTGTATCGAGAATCTATATTAGATTTTAATCCAAAAGAGTTATATATTGCTATGATGAATGAGTTAAAAAAATAAATTTAATTAAATCTAAAAAAAGAGTCTATAAGTTCTCTAGCCTCTTTTACATCAGTTATTCTATTTATTTTATCTCTAAATTCACTAGCCCCTTTGTATCCATGCTTAGAGTATGTATGAAGATGTTTTCTAAATAGCACTACACCATATTCACCATAAAAATTTATCATTTGATCAAAATGCTCTAAAACCACATCAGCTATTAAATCTTTTGTTACTTCAATATCCTCTTTTATCTCTTTAAAAATCCAGGGTCTTCCAACAGCTCCCCTACCAATCATTACACCATCACACTTTGTATAATCTAAAACCCATTTTGCTTTTTCTTTGCTATCAATATCTCCATTTGCAATTACTGGAATATTTACACTTGCTTTAATCTCTGCAATAGCATCATAATCAACTTCTGCTTTAAACTTACCAATTCTTGTTCTTCCATGCACTGCAATAAAATCAGCTCCTGCACTCTCACAAACTTTAGCAATCTCTATATGATTTTTTTTATCAAATCCAAGTCTCATTTTTACAGATGTAAACTTTTTGTTAGAATATTTTTTAATTGTCTCTATTGCATGTCCCATCTTTTTTAAATCTGTAAGCAAAGCACTACCTTGCAAATTATTTACTACTTTTGGCACAGGACATCCACAATTTAAATCAACACAATCAACACCAACTTGTTCGTTTATTACATCAAGAGCTCTTTTAATTATATCTTCATTACTTCCAGCTATTTGAATTGAATAAGGTGTTTCAAGTGGAGATTTCTCAAGCATTTTTTGACTCTTTTTACTACCATATGCTAGAGCATTAGAGCTTATCATTTCACTTACAGTTACATCTACACCAAACTTTTTTACAACAGATCTAAAAGGTAAGTCTGTTAGCCCAGCAAGAGGGGCTAAAAAATAAAGGGGTTTATTGAAGTTTATACTCATTTACAGATATTTTCACTTGAAATAATATCATCAATTTTATAATTATATTTACTCTTTTTAAGAGCATAAAACGCTCTTAAAGTTCTATACTCATCTTCACCATGTTCTTCTAAAATCTCTTTTACTTTATCTAGCATCTCATATTTAAATAATAGATACAAATAACTAGGTATTGCATCTTCATTTTTATTTGATAGCTCTTTAAATAGATTTAGATTATCATCTGGTTTAAATTTATTTAAAATTATTTTTACAATTTTGAAATAATCATGGCAATTTAAATCATATTCACTCATAAAAGATTTTAGCATCTCAACATTTAAACCTAAATCATCTTCACTATGAGCAGCTCTCTCTAAAAGTTTAAAAAATCTATCTTTACCAATATCTTTTGCATATTTTTTAAGAGTATATAAATCTTGTGTTTCAATAGCTTTATCTAAAGCTTTATCTATTAACTCTTCATCATACTTATCTTTTGAATCTAACACCTTTAAAGCAAAAGAAGAATCGCTTTTAATATGATTAAAATTATTCTTTCTTACTATATAATTATTATCACTTAAATGTTTTGTAAATTTTTGATTTTTTAAATCAATATACTCACCACTATTAATTTTTAAAATACTCTTTGCTACATCTTTTATTCTTGGTGATATATCATTAGACTCTATAGATTTTGGCTCTAGAATTGACTCACTAAGTATTGCAGATGATTTTCTCATCTCATCATTTGAATAATTAATTACTGTTGGCTCTCCTATCAAAGACCAATATACACTATCTTCTAATTTTTTTGCATCTGCTCTTAATTTTCTTAAATTAAAAAAATTTTTTGTGCTATAAAACATTATATGCAAAATTGATGCAATTGCCAAAAATGCAACTGGCAAAGCTACCCATACTGCAATTGGAAGTTTTGGCATATGTATTCCAAAAATATCAAATGAATAAGTTTCTGGATTAATAATATATGTAGCAACTGCTGTAGCAATCACAAAAAATATTGCCATTACTGTATAAAAACCTACCCTCATATATACTCCTTTAGTAAAATTTTAGCGATTATTTGACTCCTTTTCATTAATCTCTCTACAAGATATACAATATTTTGCAAAAGGTTTTACACGAAGTCTTTCAATATCTATCTCTTCTTCGCACATTTCACAAATACCATAATCGCCTCTTGACATTTTATCCAAAGCTATCTCAATTTCTTCTAATTTTTTCATCTGTTTTGCAATTAAAGTATCATCTATCGCACTATCATTAAGTAAAACGGCAAAATCACCTTCATCTGTTGGAGATTGATTACGCATTAAATTAATCTCCTCTTCAGCCTTTTTTATATTCTCTTTTATAGTTCTTGACATCTCTATTAATTCTTTTTTTAACTCTTCTAAATCTTCAATTCTTCCCATAATTTCCTCTTTTATTCTTTTATTTGTGATATGGATGGTTATTAATAATAGTTAAACCTCTAAAAACCTGTTCTAAAAGAACTAATTTAACCAATTTATGTGACATTGTAATTCTACCAAAAGAAACTGATAAATTACACTTTTTTAGAAATTTTTTTTCAAAACCATACGCTCCACCTATAAAAAATGTTATTTTAGTGTTATTTTCAAATATTTTAGAAAACTCATAACTGTCAACTTCATTTGAATTTGGGTCAAGTGCCACACAATATCCATCCATATATTTCTCAAATGCCTTCGAGTATTCTTCTTTTGCATTTATTTCAGAAATCTCTTGAGCTTTTGAAATTTGATTATTAAATATATCAATTAATTCAATTTGTGCAAATTGTTTAGAACTTTTTATATAATGCTCTATTAATGGTTCATAAAGTCTATTTTTACTCTTTTTGTCTATACTACATACTCTAATTTGCATACTCTAACTCTTCATAAAATCTATTTACTATCTCATTTGGAACAATAACTTTATGCAAATAGCTATTAAAATCATTTCTATTGTAATCAATCTTTAATAGTCTTGGCTCAATTGCTCTTGATATTGCAACATATAATTGACTTGGGGCAAATAGATAATCTAAATTACAATTTAATGCTTCTAGACTCATTCCTTGAGATTTATGAATTGTAATTGAATAAGCTAACTTTATTGGAAATTGAGATAGAGTAACTATAGCTTTAGACTCCAAAGTATCACTATCTAACTCCAACAACTCAAAATCATGTTCAGTAACTTTAATATCTTTTCCTTTACTCCTAACAATTATATAATCACTTTCAAAAGAAACTACTACACCTCTTTGACCATTAACAAATTTACCCCACTTATTAACAGTAAATATAACCGGTGAACCAACTTTTAAATGCAATTTTTCAACTATAGGTAATGCTTTAGCCCAACTATTAATCTTTCTATCATCAATATCTTTTATTTTATTTATATTCCAAAAAAAGAGACCCTCTTCTCCATCCAATAGAGATAATTTTTGCATATTCATCTGCTCTACTTCAAAATTTCTACCAAATAGATAAGTTGGTTCTATATCTTTTGGAAATTTAGTCTCCCTAAGAGAGTTTAAATAACTTTTTACTTCATTATCACAATTACCTTTTCTTATTTTAGATAAAATATGAATAAAATCTCTATCTGAAGTCCTTTTTACTTCTTCTAAAATTATTGATTTAAAATTAAATTTAATCCAAGCACTACTCTCAAATGCATAAATTTCATCTTTAAATAACCTATTTGAATCATCTCCTTTTTTTATAGGTGGCAATTGATAAAAGTCTCCAACTACTAGTAATCTTCCATTAAAACCTAAAGAGTCTAATCTATAATATATCATATCCATTAATTGAGCTGAGACCATACTAATTTCATCTATAATAATTAAATCTATCTCTTTTAAAATCTTTTTTAATTCATTTACTCTTTTTTTATTTCTTCTATCAGCTATTTTTAACTCTTCTAAATTTGAAGCAATTCCAAAAATAAAAAAACTATGAATTGTATAACCACCAATATTAACAGCACTAATTCCAGTAGAGCCTAGAGGTATTACATTTTTATCTTGAGAATTAAAAAGCTCAATTATCTTATTAGTTAGATAACTCTTACCAACACCAGCACCACCGCTTAAAAAGATATTATTATTTTGTAGAAGTTCAAATAGTTTTTTTTCATTCATAATATAAGATTTTAAAAGAGATATATTTGAAGGGGAGGGATGGCTTAAGCCATCTGTTTAGCAACCTCTGCTGCAAAATCCTCTTCTTTCTTTTCTATACCTTCTCCAAGTTCAAATCTAACATAATCTGTAAGCTTAGCATCTTTTAGGAAACTATTTAAATACTCTGCAACACTTAATTTATCATCCATTACAAACTTTTGATTCTCTAAAGTATTGTCTTGCATAAATCTTTTGATTTTACCTGGTAAAATTTTATCTAAAATATTTTCAGGTTTACCCTCTTTAATAAGTTGTTCTCTTGCTATCTCTTTTTCTTTTTCTATAACTTCACTTGGAACTGATTCTTCATTAATATATCTTGGATTCATAGCAGCTGCGTGCATTGCAATATTTTTAAGTGCTTCTTCTGCACCTTCTTTATTAGCAGCAACAATTACACCTACTCTACCATTTGCATGAACATAAGTTCCCAAGCTTCCATCAGTTACAACTTTTGCATATCTTCTAACTACAAGATTCTCACCAATTGTAGCAATTTGTAAAGCTAAATACTCACTAAATGGTTGCCCATTTATTTCACTTGCATTTAACTCTTCTACACTATTAAAATCATTTGCCATAGCATGTTCTATAACTTCTTTTACAAAAGCTTGGAATTTATCATTTTTAGCAACAAAATCTGTTTGTGAATTTATCTCTAGCATAATAGCTTTTTTACCATCACTTTTTATTGCTATTGTTCCTTCAGCTGCAACTTTGTCTGCTTTTTTAGCAGCGGCTCCTAGACCTTTTTTTCTTAGCCACTCTTGAGCCTTTTCCATATCACCATCAGTTGCTGCTAATGCTTGTTTACAATCCATCATACCAGCATCTGTTAATTCTCTTAATTTTTTTATCTCTTTTGGTCCAAAGTTTGCCAT
>CAYPVY010000008.1:0-20136 GCA_964414305.1 uncultured Nitratifractor sp. | reverse complement strand
AACCAACAGCACTTGGAATTCTTCCAAGAAGTGCAGACATCTCAGCACCAGATTGTGCAAATCTAAATATATTATCAATAAACATCAAAACATCTAGATTTTTTTCATCTCTAAAATACTCAGCCATTGTAAGACCAGTAAGTGCAATTCTATTTCTTGCTCCTGGAGGCTCATTCATTTGACCATAGCATAAGGCAACTTTATCCAAGACATTGGATTCTTTCATTTCAAAATATAAGTCATTACCTTCTCTTGTTCTCTCACCAACACCAGCAAATACAGAGAAACCACTATGTTTCATAGCAACATTGTTAATAAGCTCCATAATAATAACTGTTTTACCAACACCAGCACCACCAAATAGTCCAACTTTACCACCTTTCGCATATGGTGCAAGAAGGTCAACTACTTTAATACCAGTTTCAAAAATTTCAGCTTTTGTGCTTTGCTCATTTAGTGGTGGTGGAGTTCTGTGAATTGACCACTTTTCAACATCATCACCAATTTGTTCACCACCATCAATAGTCTCACCAATAACATTAAATATTCTACCTAAAACCTTCTCACCAACTGGAACTTTTATAGGTGAACCAGTAGCAGTTACCTCTTGACCTCTAACAAGACCTTCAGTCATATCCATAGCAATTGTTCTTACACGGTTATCACCAAGTTGAATTGCAACTTCTAAAACAAGTCTTTTGTTCTCTCCATCAACATTAATAGTTGTCTCTAATGCCTCATAAATTTCAGGTAGATAACCATCAAATTCTACATCTACAACTGGTCCCATTACTTGAATAATTTTTCCAACCATATTACTCATCTATTCTCCTTAAATTATTTCATAGCCTCAACGCCACTTATTATCTCGATTAACTCTGTTGTAATCGCCTCTTGTCTTGCTTTGTTATACTTAACAGTCAAACTCTTAACCATCTCTTTTGCATTATTAGTTGCTGTATCCATAGCTTGCATCCTTGCTCCATGCTCTGCTGCTAAAGAATCTAGTAATGAATAATACATTGTATATTCTATATATCTATTTACTAGCTCTTCTAATATAGAGTCATCATCTGGCTCTAACTCTAATTCAGACTCAGATACTTTAACTGATTTAAAATCGTTTGGATCAAGTGGTAAGACATTACTAACTCTTACTTCTTGTGTAATCATATTAACATATCCATTATGCACTATAATTACTTTATCACTCTCACCATTTAGATATGATTCTACAACTTCTTTAATAAAGTTTGCTGCATTATCATAAGTTGGAGCTGAACTTAAGCCCTCTATCTCATTTAATAATTCTCTTTTTTTAAATTTATAATATGCAATAGCTTTTTTACCAATTGCTCTAAGTCTAACTGTTACTCCGTTTGATTCATATTCAGCTAACATCTCATTAACTTTTTTTATAGTTTGAGAATTAAAGCCTCCGCAAAGTCCTTTATCAGATGTAATTACTACAATATCAACTACCTTAGGACTTTTTACACTTTTAAAAAATGGGCTATCAATCTCTTCATGAGATTTAGCTAAATTTGCTGAAATCTCTTGCATCATTTCAGTAATTTTGAGTGCATATGATTTTGATGCCTTAGCAACTTGCTCAGCTCTTCTAAGTTTAGCAGAAGATACTAGCTTCATAGCTCTAGTAGTCTTCTGTGTTCCTTTTACACTCTTTATCTTTCTTTGTATATCTTTTAAATTAGCCATTCTTCAGCCTTTAAGCGCTAAATTGAGATTTGAAATCCTCAATTGCTTTTTTAAGCTCTTCTTCTGTATCTTTTTCTAATTTTTTGCTATCTCTAATTGCTTCTAAAATTTGTGGATATTTAGTTTCAATAAATACATAGAACTCTTTTTCAAATTTAGTTATTGCATTTACTGGAATATCATCTAAATATCCTCTAGTTCCAGCATATAGTATAACTACTTGCTTTTCAATAGGAATTGGAGAGTAAGGAGGTTGTTTTAGTAACTCTACCATTCTTTGACCACGCTCTAATTGCTTTCTACTAGACTCATCTAAATCACTTGCAAATTGAGCAAATGCTTGAAGCTCTCTAAATGAAGCCAAATCAAGTCTTAGAGTTCCTGCAACTTGCTTAGTAGCTTTAATTTGTGCAGCACCACCAACTCTTGATACTGATAAACCAACATTAATTGCTGGTCTAATTCCTGAGTTAAACAGATCAGTTTCAAGGAAAATTTGACCATCAGTAATTGAGATAACATTTGTAGGAATATATGCTGAAACATCTCCAGCTTGTGTTTCAATTATTGGAAATGCTGTAATAGAACCTGCACCCTTTTCATCACTTAATTTAGCAGCTCTTTCTAGTAATCTAGAGTGTAGATAGAAAACATCACCAGGATATGCCTCTCTACCTGGAGGTCTTCTTAAAATTAATGACATCTCTCTATAAGCAACTGCATGTTTAGATAAATCATCATAGAAGATAACTGCATGTCTTGAGTTGTCTCTAAAATATTCTGCCATAGTAACACCAGCATATGGTGCTAAAAATTGAAGTGCAGATGGATCAGAAGCTCCAGCATTTACTACAATTGTATATTCCATAGCACCTGCTTCTTCAAGCTTTTGAACTAAATTAGCAACTGTTGATTGCTTTTGACCAATTGCAACATAAATACAAATTACATCTTGATCTTTTTGATTAATAATAGTATCTATTGCTAAAGTTGTTTTACCTGTTTGTCTATCACCAATAATAAGCTCTCTTTGACCACGACCAACTGGAACAAGTGCATCAATAGCTTTAATACCAGTTTGTAGAGGCTCATGAACAGATTTTCTATCCATAATACCAGGAGCTTTCTCTTCTACAAATCTCATTTCAGTTGCTTCTATAGCACCTTTTCCATCAAGAGGCTCTCCTAATGGGTTTACTATACGACCAACCAATTTATCGCCAGTAGGAATTTTTAATAATTGCCCTAGCCTTTTAACACTCATTCCTTCACGGATAGTCTCATAAGAGCCTAATACAACTATACCAACACTAGACTCTTCAAGGTTTAAAACCATACCTTTTATTCCATTTTCAAACTCAACCATCTCACCAGCCATAACATTGCTTAAGCCATAAGCTTTAGCAATACCATCACCTATAGAGACAACCTTTCCAACTTCATCAATATCTACTTTTATCTCAAAATTCTCTATTCTCTCTTTTATTAAAGAGCTAATTTCATCTGCTTGTAGTTTTGCTGCCACAAATTCTCCTTTTATTAATCTAAACTTATAGTGCTTTTTGAATATGCTCTAATAGAGCCTTTTTAACACTCTCTTTAGAGAAGTTAAGCTCTAATCCTAGCTCATTAACTTCCACCTTAACACCATCAATATCACTCTTTTTAAACTCTAACTCTATATCAGAACCACTATATGAGCTAAGTCTCTTTTCTAATTTACTCTTTAGAGTATCATCAATCTCTTCATTACTCTCAACAATACCTGTAAATTTATTATTTTTAAACATTATCTCTTTTTCTAATATTTCACTCAAAAGTGGTATAAGATATAATCTATCTTTTTGAGACATTAGCTTTAGCAGTGCAAAAATTTTATCATCAAGTTTATCTTTTAGAGGTTCAATTATAGCTTTGAATTTAGTATCCCTATTAACCAAAGGAGATTCTAAAAAGTTTTTTACCTCTTTATCATTTTTGATTAGCTGAGCTATTATATCAATTTGTGCTTTTGCATCTTCAAGAGACAAACCTTCAATCTCCATTAATGCTTTTGCATACTTTTTTGCTATTAAAGCTTCCATTATGCCACCTCTTTTGTTACAATATTTACAATTTTAGATGCATCTAGTGGTATATCATCTGAGCTTATATTCTCATTTAAAACATTTAAAGTTGTCTCTTTTACAACTTTTCTCTCTTCTATCTCCATCTTCTCTTTTGTAATCTTTTCAAGTGAAGACAACTCTTGCTCAGTTTGTTTTTTGATTTGTTCTTTGAGATAAACTATCTCTTTTTTAGCATCTTCTAATATCTCTTTTGCTTTTTCTTTAGCCAATTCTAACTCTTCTTGAGCTTTTAATTTAGCCTCTTTAGAAGCTTGTCTTTTCTTTTCAATTTCAGCAAGTTTCAAAGCTATCTCTTGAGTTCTATTTTTTAAAAACTCTTTAATAGGATTAGCCAAAAGATAATAAAGAAGTGCTACCAAAAGTAAAAAGTTAAATACCCTTGGAACAAAATCAGTAGCTCTACCAGTTATTTCTTTGTATTGTTCAGCCATTGCACTATCAGGGGCAGCTAATAATATAGCTGGTATTGATAGTAACAATAAAAGTTTAATATATCTGCTCATATAAAATCCTTACACAGCTTGTGAAAATTTTGCTTTTAGAGACTCTTTTATTAAAGGAATCTGAGATAAAAGTCCATTCTTAATCTCATTCTTTTCATTCTCTAAATTCTTAATAAACTCTTCATAAGCTTTCTCAAGCTCAGCCTCTTTTTGACTAATTAGCTTCTGCGACTCTGCTTTTGCTTCATTTATTGTAGCTTGACGCAAAGAGTTAGCCTCTTGCTTAGCTTTGTCAATTATATTTTGCGCCTCTTTTAATAACTCTTCGGCACTACTTGACAACTCTTGCGACTCTTTAGCATCTGCAGCTATAGTCATATCGCGCTGATCCATAAAATTAATAAGTGGCTGATATAGTGCTTTATTTAAATATAGTAGTAAACCTATAAATAGAAGCAATACAATCAGCATCAACGATGGTGACAGTGTTAGCATTTGCCCTCCTATAAAAATATGCGCAATTTTATCATTTTAGGAGTTAAATAGTGATTAATTTTTATTGTGATGTTTAATAAACTCTATAAAATTATCTAATTTTTTATCAGAATCGAGTAATATCTCTACACTAGCTTTTTTTACCTTTATATCAAACGGTAACACTCTTTTTATCTCTTCAATTTTGCTTTTTGGAATTTTAAAAGATTTACTCTTTATTGTATCATTAATTGATTTTGATTTATCAACTTTTAATTTTTTAGTTATATCTTCAAGTTCTCTTACACTAAGCTTTTGACCAATAATAGAATCAACAAGAATCTTTTGTTTCTCTTTTGGTAGAGTTACTAAAATTTTTGCATGTCCTTGGGTTATTTTATTTTCTATTATTGCATTTTGTGCATATTCATCTAAATTTAATAATCTTAAAGTATTAGTAATTTGAGAGCGAGACTTATGGACAATATTAGATAATTCATCATGTGTAATATTGTGAACTTCTATTAATTCTTTATAAGAGTTTGCTAACTCAATTGGATTTAAATTTTCTCTTTGGATATTTTCTATTAAAGCTAACTCTCTAAGTCTTAATTCATCTAATTCAATATCAGCAATAATAGCTTTAATCTTCTTTAAACCAGCTAATTTTGAGGCTCTTAGCCTTCTTTCGCCGGCAACTAAAATATATCTATCTTCATGACTAATTACAACTATTGGTTGTAAAAGACCATGCTCTTTTATAGAATCTGATAACTCTTTTAATTTATCTGCATCAAAATGTTTTCGAGGCTGATATGGATTTGGCTCTATTATATTTATATCTAACTCAGTAACAAATTCACTTTCACTATCTTTTACTGCTTCTTCAAATTGACTCTCATAAGTAGAGCCTATCTCATCAAGTATAGAACCCAATCCTCTGCCTAAACCACTCTTCTTTGCCATTAGATTACTTTTTAATTATAGCTGAAGCTAAAGCTTGATATGCTTGAGAACCTTTAGAATTAGCTGCATATGTAACTACAGGTTCACCAAAACTTGGACTCTCAGCAATTTTAACATTTCTTGGAACTACTATATAATCTTTTTCTATTTTAAATAGTGCATCTTTAAAATGTCTCTCAAGGTCTGCTAAAACCTGTTTAGAAAGATTATTTTGCTTAGAAAACATTGTTGGAAGAAAGCCTTTAATCTTTAAATTTGGATTTATAGATTTTTTTATTAAACCAATTGTATTCATAAGTTGTGCTAAACCCTCTAGTGCAAAATATTCACACTGTATAGGAACAATTACCGAATCAGAAGCTCCTAAAGCATTTATTGTTATTGGACCTAATGCTGGTGGTGAATCAATTATTATATAATCATAATTATATTTAATTTTATCAATTTTATCTTTTAATATCAATTCTCTGTTTTTCCTTTTTTTATCATAAAATTCTCTCTCAATTCCAACTAAGCCAATATTTGATGGTGCTAAGTCTAATTTGTCAAACTCAGTGCTTATTATAATGTCTTTTAATTCTTTATTTCCAATCAAAACATGATAGATGTTAAACTCATAATCTGTTCTTTGAAATCCTAAATTTGTAGTTGCATTTGCTTGAGGGTCTGCATCTATTAGTAACACTCTTTTCCCCTCTTTTGCAAGAGATGCAGCAAGATTTACAGCTGTTGTTGTTTTTCCTACGCCACCTTTTTGGTTAGCTATACTTATTACTTCACTCATCTTAAGCTATATATCCTTTCATTATTTACTAATAGTGCGCCATCATCGCATAATATAGCACTTTGTAGTGTAGTTTTTTTACCTTTTATATGTGTGGTAAAACTTTTTTGTCTTTCAAATTCTACCCTATATTTAATAAAAACTTCCTGCCATTTTGGAGCTTTTTTTAATAGCATAAAATATGAATTTAACACTTTTTCTACACTATTTATATTTTCAAAATTTATAAATTTATCTTCTCTTTTAACTATATTTATACCTATACCCACAACTAAGAAGTTTTTTAAAAGTTGAGTTACTATCCCTCCTGCTTTTTTGTTTTTTATATAGATATCATTTGGCCATTTTAACCAACAATTTTTGTCATATTTATGTAAAATTTCTTTCATTAAAAATGCAAAATAAATCGAAGCAGAAGTTATTTTCAAATCTTTTGGGAGTGATTCTTTTTTTATTGCAAATGAAAATGTTAAATCTCCCTCTTTTGAAATCCAACTATTCTCTCTACTTCCAACTCCACTAGTTTGCTTTTTGGCTACAATTGCTACTTCTTTATTAATTTTGGCCTCTTTTATTGCTTTGATTAAATATTTTTGAGTTGAATCTAACTCATCAAAGTATATTATCTCCAACACTTCTCCTTTGACCAGCTAAATATGCTTTTGCCAACATTTTAGATTTAGATTTTGGTTGTAACTCTTTTATAATTATAGAGCCTCTTTTGCAGCCAACTTTTACTCCATTTTTGCTTATTTCAAGTATTTCCCCCTCTTTATTTTTAGAATTTGTTTCTATTAAATCTATATCCAAAAGCTTTAATCCATTTTCCAAATATACTCCTGGCCAACCATAAAATGCACAATATTTTCTATAAACCTCATCTGCACTATTTAATTTTATTAAACCATCCTCTTTTTTTATCTTTGGACATTTAGATGATACTAAATTATTTTGTGGAATTGGATTTAGTTTATCATAGTTTTTTAAAATTGAGATTGTTAATTTAGCCGCTTCTTTAGATAATTTATCCATAGCTATATCTAATCTATTTGCTTCAATTCGTTTAATATATCTAAAGCCCAAAATATCGCCACTATCTAAACCTTCATCCATAAGCATTGCAGTAACTCCAAGATATTCATCTGCATTTATTAAGCCTTGCTGTATTGGTGATGCACCTCGATATTGAGGCAAAATTGAAGCATGTAAATTTATACATGGTGCAATATCTAAAATATTTTTAGGCAATAGTTGTCCATAAGCTGCAACTACAATAAAATCTGGTTTTAGTGATTTTATCTTTTCTTCAATCTCTTTATCTCTAAGAGAAATTGGCTGTATTACTTCTATACTATTGTCTATAGATAACTCCTTAACTGGAGGAGCTGTTAGAATCTTTTTCCTACCAACTGGTCTATCTGGTTGAGTTAGAACTAAACTAATTTTAATCTCTTTATCTTCTATCAATGATTTTAAAATCTCTTTTGCATAATCTGGTGTTCCCATAAATACAACATTCATATCTACCCTTTAACCTTTAAATAGTGTTCCACCAACTCTATTATTATTTAGCAAAAACTCTTTTGCAACTTTTAAATCAAACCCACTAGCTAAAAACATATCTTTTCCTCTATTAATTAAAAAATCTGCAGCTTTTAATTTAGTTACAATCCCACCAGTAGCAAATTTATTATTTGGAAGAGACTTTTGCTCCAATTCATCTTTTGTTAAGTTATAAATAATATCTCTTGGTTTAGCATCTTTATTGACTCTAGGATCATCTGTATAATATGCATCTATATCACTTAAAATCACTAACATATCAGCATCAAAGTAGTATGTTACATGGGCTGATAATCTATCATTATCCCCAAAGACCAACTCATCAGTTGCTGTTACATCATTTTCATTTACAATTGGCAAAATTTTGTTCTCTAACATTGCTTCAATAGCACATTTTGCATATTTTGTCCTTTTTCTAGAATCAAAATCATCAGCTGTTAATAAAACCTGAGAGGTTAAAATATCATATTTATCAAAAGCTTTTTGATACTCTCTTAAAAGATATGGTTGTCCAACAGCAGCAAGAGCTTGTTTTTGCTCTACTTTAGATTTATCCAATTTAATTTTAGTATAACCTGCTGCAACTGCACCTGAACTTACCAAAATTATCTCTTTATCTTTACTATGAAGTTCAGCTAAAAAGTCCACTAATGCTAATAATCTATCTTTTGCCAAGGAATTATTTTCCGTTAAAACATGAGAGCCTACCTTAATTACGATTCGTTTCATCAATATCCTTATATTTCTTAGTCAAATCATATAACATAAATTTTAATGCATCTATATTTAAATGAGAAACTGATGATATTGGCAAAATAAATGCTGGTTTATCTTTGTCAAAGCTCTCCCAATCTTCTTTATCTTGAATATAATAACTTAAACTATTATCTATATTAAATTTAGAACTATTGCTACTTTTCGTAAGCCCTAAATCATCTATAAACTTCTCAATTAAACTATTAGCATCATCTTTATTAATTGCATCAACTTTAGTTATAGCAATAGCAAATACTTTATTGCTTAATTTGTTTGAGTATCTTTTTAACTCTTCTTTAAGTTGCTCAAACTGATATTGCATATCTCTATAGTTTGTAGCATCAATCATAAATAAAAGTGTTTTTGTTCTCTCAATATGTCTTAAAAACTCCAAACCAAGGCCTCTTCCATCACTTGCACCCTCAATAATTCCTGGAATATCAGCCATCAAAAATGACTCATATTCACTAATTTGCACAACCCCTAATTTTGGTGTAAGAGTTGTAAACTCATAATTAGCAACTTCTGGTTTTGCATTTGAAATTGTTGAAATAAGTGTAGATTTACCTACATTTGGAAATCCTACAAGACCAACATCAGCTATAGATTTAAGCTCTAGACGAATATGTTTAGTCTCACCAGGTAACCCAGGTTGTGCATAAGTTGGTCTTTGGTTTGTTGGACTTTTAAAATGAGTATTCCCAAGTCCGCCTTTCCCACCTTTTAGAAATTCGACTACCATTTTATCTTCGGTCAAATCTAATAAAACCTCACCACTCTCAACATCAATTACTTGAGTTCCTGGAGGCACAACAAGTATTAAATCTTCTCCCTTTTTACCACTTCTTTTTCGTCCTTCTCCTGGTCTTCCATTTTTAGCTTTTAAATGTCTTTTACCTCTATAGTAAGATAGGGTATCTGTATTAGCATCTACTTTAAAAAATACAGAGCCTCCTCTACCACCATCTCCACCATCAGGTCCACCTTTGGTAACAAATTTTTCAGTGTGAAATGATACGCATCCAGCACCACCTTTACCAGAACTAACTGTTAGTTCAACTTTGTCTATAAACATTTTTTTTACCTTTTTTATAAAAGTATGATATAATCGATATTCTTATATAAATTATACTTCATTCTTATAATATTATACCCAAACTCATATTTCAAATAGTTATTTTTTTTAACTCTAAATGCTTTTATTGCTATAATAAAAATGTCATCAAAATGCCTAAATTTGGGCTTTTGTTAAATACTATCATTTTTTGGGAAAATATATGGAAACAATAGAGAATACAATAGAACACATTGGAACAAAAATAAAATATTACAGATTATTAAATAAAATTTCATTATCTAAATTGGCTGATGAAGCCAATATCTCAAAATCTACACTTTTTGGATTAGAAGAAGGTAGGTCAAATCCTACAATTTCTACATTAATGAATATTGCTAAAACTTTAAATATAACTCTAAATGAGTTAATTGGTAGCAATAGTGATTTAAATAGTCAATCAAACTTAACATTAATATCTACACCTGATGATGAGAAGTATAGACTTTATAAACTAACTCTACTTCCAAATGAGTTATTTAAACTCCAAGAGATACTAGCTGCCAATATGGAAATAGAGGTAATTGAAGGAGCTTTATCTTTAATAGATAAATCTACAACTTTATATACAGGAGAGAGTATAGTTGTCAACTATAATCAATATTTTAAAGCACTAAATACTCCTACTGTTGCAATGTTAAAGATTTATAAGCTGCAAGATAACTTTTATATTAAAGATGATATTTTTCACAAAATTGCATCTAAAGAGTTGCTTAGTAAAATTATTAAAAACTCTAGAAAGAGATTAATAAGTAGGGCAGTATTTACAACCATATCACCTATGGAAGAGATAGAGTGTGATAACTATATGAACTATATAGAGGTTTTATCTAATAAAGAGAGTTATTATTATATCTTTAGAAGATATCAGGGACTTTTAGGGGGTATAAACCAATATTTAAAAAATATAGATATGCTTGAATCTACAAAAAATAATCAAAAATATAAAAATTTAAACAAATTTCTATCTATATCAAATAGTAACAAATCATTAAAAAGAGAAGATTTTAATCTAATAAATCAAAGCATAACTGAAGATATAAAAGATATTATATACTACTCCACGTCAGATAAATATGACTCTTTACATTTTTGCCAAAATATATTTGATGTAGATTCAAAAGTTATAAAAAATAATGAATATATTCTTTTGATTGAAGATTTAACCAATGAAATAGTTAATAAAACTCAACTTACTATAACTATTATGTTATATAGAGCTCTAGAAAATCTATTTATAATTGATGATATATTATTAAATAGTAGTGAATTAAAACTCTATACTAAAATTATTGAAAATCTTCTAAAAGCCTTGTATTATGCCTATAATGGATATATAGAGATTGCTATAAACTCTATTAAAAAGCTATCTGATATTGATTGTGAAGAGAATAGAGTTGAAGATAGTAAGTTTATTAAAAACTACAAAAATATTATAAAAATCATAAAACAAACAATTAATTATTATGAGCAAAATATTGATATATCAACCATTAATAGTGTTGAATCTATTGCAAAAGATTTAAATTTATCAATTGTAGCAAAAGAGTTGATATCTCCAGTAGTTGGAGATAGTGGATTATATGTTTATCTTTTTAAAATAGAAAAATAGAAATTATGATTTTACCTCATATTTTTCTCTTCCCATTTGATATAAGTCATTACCATATGTATCATTTACAACGGTTACTGGAAAGTCTTCTACAACAATCTCTCTTACAGCTTCAGGCCCAAGTTCTTCATAAGCAATAACCTTTGCCTCTTTAATTTTTTTACCTAGAAGTGCTCCAGCACCACCAGTTGCACCAAAATATACTCCTCCATACTTAACACAAGCATCTTTTACCTCTTGATTTCTTTTTCCTTTACCTATCATTCCACGAGAGCCATGTTTTAGCATTGTTGGAGAGTAACTATCCATTCTATAACTTGTTGTTGGCCCTGCACTTCCAATAGGTTCACCAGGCTTTGGAGGAGTTGGTCCTACAAAATAGATTACACTTCCCTCAATTGGAAATGGTAACTCTTCACCTTTTTCTAACAATTCAACAAGTCTTTTATGAGCAGCATCTCTAGCGGTATAAATAGTTCCACTCAAATATACTACATCACCAGCTTTTAACTTTCTTACATCATCTTCACTCAAAGGTGTAGTTAAATTATAAGTAGCCATAATTACTCTCCTAAATAGTTATATGTGTATGTCTTGAACTATGACATTGAACATTTACAGATACTGGCAAAGATGCAATATGGCAAGGATTTGCTTCTATATGAACAGCTAATGCTGTCTTTGTTCCACCCATTCCCATTGCACCAATTCCAAGCTTATTTATCTCTTCTAACATTATCTCTTCAAGCTCTGCCATTTCTGGATCTGGATTTTTGCTTCCTAAATCTCTAAATAGGGCATGTTTAGAACTTATTGCTGCTTTTTCAAAGGTTCCACCAATTCCGACACCTACAGTAATTGGAGGACAAGGATTTCCTCCTGCATCAGAAATTACCTCTTTTACAAACTCTATTACACCCTCTTTCCCAGCTGCTGGAGGAAGAACTTTTGCACGACTTACATTTTCGCTTCCACCACCTTTTGCTGCATACTCAATCTCAATTTTATCACCCTCTACAATATCAAAATGTATAATTGCAGGTAGGTTATATCCAATTTTATCCTTTAAATTAGCACGACTAAAACATTCACATGTAGAAGCTCTTAAATACCCTTCTTTATATCCAAGCTCTGTTCCTTCATTTATTGCATCTTTTAGCAAACCACCAACTACTTTAACATTATCTCCAATACGAACAAAAAATACTGCAAGTCCTGTATCTTGACAAAGTGGTCTCTTCTCTTCTCTTGCAATTTTAGCATTTTCTAAAAGCTGTTTTATAACCTCTTTTGCTACATCTGATTTCTCTTCTTCGTATGCTTTTTGTAAATACTCTAATGTATCATCTGGTAGATTTGTAGCGGTAGTTAAAATCATATTTTTAACTGCATTTACTACATCTTCATAAGCTACTTCTCTCATATTATTCCTTTATTTAGTAAAAAAATTTTTAGATTTTAATACATCTATCATCTCTTTTACAGAAGCAACCGATTGTGCAAATTTTGCTTTTTGCTCATCATTTAGTGTTACTTCAAATAACTTTTCTACCCCATTAGCACCAAGTGCTACAGGAACACCACTAACAACATCACTATACCCATAATGTCCATCTAAATAGACAGCACAAGGATGAATTTGTTTAGTATCTTTTAAAATTGCCTCTACCATAATTGCTGTAGATTTAGCCGGAGCATAATATGCTGAACCGGTTTTTAGATAACCAACAATCTCTGCACCACCATTTTTTGTTCTCTCAACAATTTCGTCAATCTCTTCTTTGCTTAAAATATCAGATAGAGGAACTCCTGCTACTGTTGAAAACTTTGGTAATGGAACCATTGTATCACCATGTCCACCCATTACACTAGCTCTAATTTGTCCAGCTCCATATCCAATCTTTTCATAAATAAAATGTGCCATTCTAGCACTATCTAAAATACCAGCCATTCCTACAACTCTCTCTTTTGGAAAACCAGACTCTTTAAGAGCAACATAAGTCATAACATCAAGAGGATTAGAAACCATAATAATTATTGAATCTGGTGCATATTTTTTAACATCTTGAATAACTTCTTTAGTAATTTCAGCATTAACCATTAATAAATCATCTCTACTCATTCCAGGCTTTCTAGGGCTTCCTGCAGTTATTACTACAACATCACTATCTTTTATTTGTTCTGCTTCATGTGCAACTGTTACAACAGTATGTGTTCTAGCTGCATTTGCTGCTTGAGACATATCAAGAGCTTTTCCCATAGAGATATCAGGATTTCTATCTCTTAAAACTACTTCATGGCATACACCTTTCATAGCCAAAGAATAAGCAACTGTAGCTCCTACATTTCCTGCACCAATTATTGTTACCTTTTTACCTCTTTTCTTTTCCATATATGCTCCTTTTTATTTTCACACTCTAACCTAACAACAAGACAGATAAAAGCTCCAATAAGCTCTTAACTCTCATTGCCTATATGTAGGTTAGAGTGCTTATGATATTATATATTATAAGTAGTAATTTCCCCTTGAAAGGGGAGAAGATAAACAGTATTTTTACATTAGCTGTTTACTTTTTGTTATATCTTGGTTAATTAAATTGAATCAATAATTTTATTTAGTGTCTCACTTGGTCTCATAGCAGCTTCTGCTTTTGCATCATCTGGTTTATAGTAACCACCAATATCAGCAGCTTGACCTTCAACTGCAAGTAATTCATTTAAAATTTTCTCTTCATTTTCTGCAAGCTCTTTTGCAATAGGTGCAAATTTTTCAGCTAATTCTTTATCTTCACTATTTGCAAGTGCCTCAGCCCAATATCTTGCTAAATAGTAATGACTTGCTTTATTGTCTGGCTGACCAACTTTTCTACCTGGTGCTTTATCATTATCAAGATATGCTTCATTTGCTTTATCTAAAGCCTTTGCCATTTCTTCTATTTTTTTATCATTTGCTTTGTGAGCCTCCATTCTTAAAGACTCTGCAAGTGCCAAAAACTCACCAAGAGAATCCCATCTTAAGTGGCTCTCTTTTAAAAATTGTTCAACATGTTTTGGAGCTGAACCACCAGCACCAGTCTCAAACAATCCACCACCAGCAAGAAGAGGAACAATACTCATCATTTTAGCACTTGTTCCAAGCTCTAAAATTGGGAAAAGGTCTGTTAAATAGTCTCTTAATACATTTCCTGTTACAGATATTGTATCTTTACCTTCTCTAACTCTTTTTAGAGTATATGCCATCGCCTCTCTTGGAGCCATTATCTCTATAGTTAAACCATTAGTATCATGCTCTTTAAGATACTCTTCTACATATTTAATTAAATTTGCATCATGAGCTCTATTTTTATCTAGCCAAAATACAATTGGATTACCAGTCAATCTAGCTCTCTCAACTGCAAGTCTAACCCAATCTTTAATAGCAACATCTTTAGCCCTATAAGCTCTCCATATATCACCTTTTTGAACATCAAAACTCATCAAAACATTACCATCTTGATCTTTTACCTCAACTTTTCCATCTTCTGAAGCCTTGAATGTATAAGGGTGAGAGCCATACTCTTCAGCTTTTTTAGCCATTAAACCAACATTACTTACATGACCCATAGTTGTTACATCAAATTGTCCATTTTTTTTGCAATCTTCTAAAATTTCATCATACATAGTTGCATAAGTTCTATCTGGAATAACAGCTACACACTCTTGAAGCTCTCCTTCTTTATTCCACATTTTACCACCTTCTCTAATTACTGGTGGCATAGAAGCATCTATAATGATATCGTTTGATGCATGTAAATTTGTAATTAAATTATCACTATCTACCATAGCTATATTTGGTTTACCAGATAAAATAATCTCTTTGATTGCAGCTTCAATCTCTTCTTTTTTATCTGATTTTTCAAGCTTTTTAAGAAGGTCTCCGATACCTAAATCTGGATTAACTCCTAGCTTTTCAAACTCATCTTTATATTTATCAAATAGATCTTTAAAAAATACCTCAACAGCATGTCCAAACATAATTGGGTCACTAACTTTCATCATAGTAGCTTTAAGATGGATTGACCAAAGAAGACCTTTTTCTTCAGCATCTTTAACAGTTTTAGCTAAAAATTCTCTAAGTGCTTTAGCACTCATATATGTAGCTGAAACTAAATCTTTAGCTTCTACATCCATAGTAGCAATTTGTTTACCATTTAACTCAATTGAAAGTTGACCATCTTTTTCAATAATAACAGATTTTTCATTTCCATAAAAATCGCCATCATCCATAAATGCAACATATGCTTTTGGATTATCTTCAAATGGCTTAAGTCTATGTGGATGTTTTTGAGCATATTTTTTTACTGCATCTGCTGCTCTTCTATCAGAGTTACCCTCTCTTAATACTGGATTTACTGCACTTCCTAAACAAGTTGCATATTTTGCACGAATCTCTTTTTCTTCATCAGTTTGTGGGTCTTCAGGAAAATCTGGTAAATCATAACCTTTCTCTTTTAACTCAGCAATACACTCTTTTAGCTGAGGAATAGAAGCAGAAATATTTGGTAATTTAATAATATTTGCTTCAGGCTTTAATACAAGCTCCCCAAGCTTTGCTAACTCATCATCTTGATAACCAAAAGTTGCTAAAACTCTTCCTGCTAATGAAATATCACTTTGTTTAATATCTACTCCAGCCTCTTTTATAAAATTTTTTACTATTGGAAATAGAGAATAAGTTGCTAAAGCTGGTGCTTCATCAATTTTACTCCAAATAATTGTAGGTTTAGACATATATTATGTTCCTCCGTTAATTTAATTTAATAAAAGGAAAATCCTTTTATGATAAATAGAGTTTAACAACTATTGACTAAAGTAAATATTATATATTCTTTTTAAAATAATATTGAGTTTTTTATGTTTCTCTTTGTTACATTAAATAAGTTGATTTTGTGGATTATAATTTTTCAATCATATATAGATAAGAAATATGTTACAAATATATACACTAAGAAGGGATATCTTCTTAGTAATGCATTGTATTAATTGGATCTTGAAGAGCGATTGCATCTATCTCTATCTTTACACCTAAAGGCAAAGTCTTAACTGCTACTGTGCTTCTTGCTGGTTTATGCTCTCCAAAATATTCTGCATATATTTCATTTACTCTTTTAAAATCATTCATATCTGCTAAATATATTGTAGTTTTGATAACTCTATTTAGTGAACTTCCAGCAGCTTCTAATACAGCACTTAAATTTGTTAAAACTTGTCTAGTTTGCCCCTCAATATCTTCACATTTAATTAATCCATCAGTAGTAAGTGCTATTTGTCCTGAAGTATATACCATTTCATTAGCAATTATTGCTTGTGAATAGGGTCCTATAGCAGCTGGTGCATTATCTGTAGCAACATATTTAATACTCATAAAATCTCCTTTTAATTATTTTCATAAAATACATATGGTGTTGAGTAATCTGAAAACTCAAAATATACTTTTTTCTCACCTGGATCACGCTTTAGATTGAAGTTTTTATCATCATATCCATAACCAAATCTATATGGTCTAGGCTTTCCATCATCTGTTCCATATGCAGTTGATAGTTTATCTATCTTGATAAATCTTTTTACAAGTTTACCACCCATATAGATATCTAAAACCCCATCAGTTCCAGTCCAATTTTGGATAGAGCGACTAAGCTTATTTTGTGTCTCTTGTGTGCAACCTATAAAAACAAATGCCACTACAGCACTTAAAGTTAAAATCTTTTTCATCTAAACTCCTAAATTAAATTTTTTAATCTCAAATTCACCTTTATTATTATAGTATAAATAGTGTAAAACATCGCTATTTATAGGTAAATTTAGAAGATATCTTAGTGCTAAGTTTGCTTCAAATGATGCTATTTGCATAACCATTGGAGCTGAAATACCTTTTGGTTCAACTTTTTTACTAGCAAAAATATTAAAATTAGCCTTATTAAAAAAACAAACTTGACCATTAAACTCCTCTACACTACCATAAATCCAAGGAATAGAACTCTCTTTAGCATATCTATCTATTTGCTCTCTAGCAAATAAATTATCTGTTGCATCAATAATTAAATCATAACTTTTTTTATTATTTTTTATAAATTCATTAAACTCTAGTATATAGGCATCTGCTCTTAAATCTAAATTTCTTTTAATAATCTTATCTACAGCAACTTTAGCTTTAAATTCACCAACATCATCTATGCTAAATAGAACTTGTCTATGAATATTATGAAGCTCTACTTTATCAAAATCAACAATATCTATCCTCCCAATACCAGTGCCACTTAAAGCTAATGCTACAGAGCATCCAAGACCACCACTACCTACAAGTAAAATGTTTTTAGATTTAAGATTTTTTTGTTTATCTTCTCCCCATAGCATAATTTGACGAGAATAGTAATCATTCATTAAATATATCCTCTTTTTCTAAGTGCAGTAACAAACTTCCAACCTCTTCTAGACTCTTCTAACTCATCTTTTCTTATAGGCTCAATAAGCATAGACTCTCTATCTTCTAATCTCATATCAATTATACCATCTGGATTTACAAATAAAGAGTCTCCATAAAAGTGCCATTTATGCTCTTCATCTTTATACTCACCTACCCTATTAGCCCTTAATATATAACAATTGTTTAAAAAAGCTCTCATTTTTAATAACTCTCTCCATCTATTTTTAGATTCAAATGTAGAAGCGGTAGGCAAAAGAACTAAATCTACTCTTTTTTTAATAATACTCTCCCACATCTTATCAAAATGAAGCTCAAAACCACCCATAACAGCTATTTTAAATCCATCAACAGAAAAAATCATAGGCTCTTTTATCTCTTCTATTGGGTTAGAAAAAAAACTCTCTTCATTCCAATGATTATAATTTATTAATAGTTGTTGCATATAATAAGATATAGATTTTGGAGAAACTTTTACTATCTTTTTATAAAATTTATTAGCTTTTACTTCAATAATAGGAGCTACTAAAGTTATATCAAACTCTTTACTTAATCTTTTTAATAATTCTAAATTAGTTTTAGTTTGCTCTTTTATCATACTTTTTGGAAAGTTTTGAAGCTCTTTAAAAAATGGATTTAACACATATTCACCAAAAAGCAATAACTTACAATCCCTCTCTTTTGCCTTTTTTAAATAAAACTCTAATCTTGTCGTATTTAAACCTAGAGTTGGTAGTTGCAAAAGGCCTACATTTATCTCTCTCACCTATCAACCCCGCTTTTATCTTTGCTAATCTCTTCTACTTTTAGCTTTGCATCTTCTATCATCTTTTGAGCCTCAGTTACCACATCAAGAGCTTTTTGGTATATCTCTATACTCTCTTCTAATGTAATATCACTACTCATAAGTTTCTCAATATACTCTTTAGCTAGATTTAATTTCTCTTCAAAAGTTTGATTATTCATTCTCTAAAATCTCCGTTATAATATCTTTAAATTTATCTAACTCTACCAAAAAAGCATCATGTCCATAATCACTATCTATTTGATGATAGCTATAATTTTGCCCATTTCTTTTTAACATTTTAGCAATATGTTCCATTTCTCTAGGCAAGAAAAGTAAATCTCCTTTAAAGCTTATTAGATGAACATTTGCTTTAATTCTCAATATTGCTTCATGCAAAGACTCATACCCTCTTGATAGATTAAAAGTATTTATCGCTTTAATTATATACAAATAACTTAAAGGATCAAACATTTTTGAAAAATTAGAGGTATTATACTCCATATATCTCTCTACTTCATACCTTCCAAATAATTCAAATAATCCATCTGTAGCAACATATCTTCTACCAAACTTATCTTCCATAGAGTCTGGTGATAGATATGATATATGTCCAGCAATTCTTCCAATTGCTAAACCATCACAACCTCTCTCTTTGAACTCATTTTTATCATAATTTCCATTATTAAACCTAGGATCTTTTCTAATAGCCTCCATAGCAACTTTATTAAAAGCAATTGCCCATGGTCTTGTAGCATAAGTTGTTGCAAGAGCAATTATAGATTTGGCAAAATTTGGATAATCTACTGCAAATTGAAGTGCTTGCATTCCACCCATAGAACCACCTATTATAGATTTTACTTTATGAATACCAAGTGATGATAACAGATGCATTTGTGCTTTTACCATATCTTTAATAGTAACAACTGGGAATTTAAGTCTATATGGTTCATTAGATGGATACATATCACTCATAGGACCAGTTGAGCCAAAACAAGAACCTATTACATTTGAACATATAACATAATATTTATTTGTATCAATTGCTTTTCCATCACCGATTAATCCATCCCACCAACCAGGCTTTCTATCACCCTCATAAAGCCCGGCAGCATGATGAGAACCACTTAGGGCATGACAAATTAATATAACATTATCTTTTGATTCATTTAATGTTCCATATGTCTCATATATAATATCATATGGTTCAAGAATCCTTCCACTCTCTAAATATAGAGGAGATGTAAAGTGTGCAACCTTGGTAGTTATCTTCATATCTATCTTTATTTTTTAATGGTATTGTATCTTAAACTCTGTTATATTTTGATTTTA
>CAYPVY010000007.1:0-20427 GCA_964414305.1 uncultured Nitratifractor sp. | reverse complement strand
CAATACCTGTAATATCTGCATTAAGCATCAAAGTCCCACTAATTAGGCTATAAAATAGCAAATTATTAATTTTTTTCATACTATTCCTTTCAATAAATCCGTTTTTTGGATAATTTATGACAAAAATCATAACATAATTTTTTTACAAAAAAACTTAAAAAATGTAATTTTTATTTTAATAATATGTAAAATTTGTTATTTTTAAAATTTATACATTTCTAAAATAGTTTGAAAATATGATAATATGTATTATTAAAATAAATATTTTGTTTTTTATATAAAATTTAAAGGTATTTTTAAATAATTTGGTATAATTTATTTAGAATAAAAATATATAAAAATGACATTTTATATTTTTTAAAAAACATTGATACATAGTCAAAACTTATCTTTAAGTAGAAATTATTAAAATTTATTTATAAACTTTTTTTCAATTAATCTATATTTGATATAATATTTTTATGGAAAATGTTAAGAATTTATTAGAAAAAGATGTAGTTTCATCAAGTGAATTAATTAAGTTATTAGAGGCAAGAAGTAAAGGTGAAGTAGATTTTTTACTTATTGATGTAAGAGAAGATTTTGAGTATCAAATGGCTCATATAGATGGTGTAGATAGGCTATTACCTACTTCAACATTTCAATCATGGGCACCTAAACTTCTAGAAGAAGATAAAGATAAAACGATTATCTTTACTTGCAGAACTGACAATCGCTCTGGTCAAGTAGCAAATATTTTAAGAGCAAATGGATTAAGAGCAATAAATCACTTAGGAGGAATCGTTAGCTATGGTGGCAAAATAGTCCAATAAGATACTTAATCTTATTTGGCTATAACTGTAAGGGTAGCTCCCTTTGGTATATTTAAATCAATTTTATATAAACCTTTTAAATTATTACCTATTTTATAGTATAAATTTGCATTTTTATCTAAATATGCACTACTTCTAAATCTAGGAGATGGTATATAGTTATAAAAATTAATTGAACCAAGTCTATATGTTACACCCTTAAAAGAGCTATTTTGAAAAGTTCCAAAATTATATCGATAACCATTTGGTGCATTCAATCTATCAGATAAAATAACTGCACTACCCCATTTTGCTATTAAATTTCCAAAATTATTCTCACCTGTTACATCCAAGAGAGCATACTCATCTTGATAATTTGAATACATCATTTTATTTAAAAGAGTTGCACCATTATAATTCCTAAGCAAAAAAGCTCCAAATGAGCTAACTTTTGAATAATCTTTAGTTGTGTTATACCAACTAGTCAACGATATACTATTATATCTATTGAAATTTGGATACCTACCCCCTCTATTCCCAGGCTTACCTGCACTACCATCATTTGGATTCACATGTCTTGGTCCCATATATCCAATCTTAGTAGATATTAAATCTTCTATAGATTCAGACATCAACTCATCATACCAAGATGAATCTTCAATTCCTTTTATTACACTTCTTTGATAAAAATGTATCATATGTTGAAATTCATGAACTAAGGTTGTATAAGTCTCTTTAGGATCTCTTTTTAACAACTCACTATTTATATAAAACATTATCTTTTCATTAGATGCACCAATAGAACTTTTCTTAAAATTATCCTTACCCCAAAAATAACCTGCAAGACCAATATTATTCATATTATAAACCAAGATATCAATAATATCACTTTTTGGAATAAGTTTGCTATCTATTTTTTGTGCATCATCACCCCATTCGCTCCCAAAAATATTACTCTCCCAATCATAAATATCATTATTACCACCAGGTTTTAAAAATATATTTGATAATTTTTCTAAACTACTTTGAGACAATGAGTTTCCATTTTGTAGCCAAACAACTAAACTCTTAAGACCATAAGGTGTTTGAATATTTTTAACAACTCTTTTTACAGTTGCATTTATATACATAGAGCAGCTTCTATCACTATTCATACCAATACAAAATCTCTCTTGAGCACCTAAGTTTATACTATTTATATCTCTTACACTTTGCGATAAGACTCTATATCTAGGAGTTGCCTCTTTTGAAAAAAGTATATTATTAATTTCTCTTCTCATCTTAATCAAATCTATACTTTTATTACTATCATTTATAACTCTATTTCTTACAATGTCATTAGTTTTAGATGAGCCTATAGATATATTTTGATTATCAAATTTACTTGTAACTAACACATATAAATCTTTTTTACTCTTAACATCTATAGTTAAACTACCACTTTTTACATTATCAATTCTATATATAGCTTTACTATTATCTATTGCAACTTTACGATTTAGTCCTTTAAAACTATTTGAATCTTCATCAACTACTTCTCTTCCATTAAAAGTGCTCTTGCCACTACCACCACATGCAACAAAAAAAAGAGAGCTAATAACTAAAAATATTTTTATATCTATTTTAAACAAATTCAACACTTCTATCCCCCTCTTTTAGCTCTCCTATCAAATAAGCATCACTTTTTGATACAATCTCATCAACATCTTGCTCATTAACAATCATTATCATCCCAACACCCATATTAAATGTTCTTAGCATCTCATCTTTTTGAATATAATTACTCATAAACTCAAAAATAGGAACTCTTTTGATGCTATCTTCTTTTATAACTGCTTTTATATTTTGAGGTAAAACTCTAGGCAAATTCTCTACAATCCCTCCCCCTGTAATATGAGCTAGAGCAACTATTTTATCTTTAAACTTTTTGAACTCTTTAACATAAATTCTTGTAGGAGTAAGTAGTGTATCTATTAGTGGTTTATTATCAAACTCTGTATCTAAATTATATCCTAACTTATCAAAAAACAATTTTCTAACCAATGAATATCCATTTGAATGTATTCCAGAGCTAGGTAGAGCCAAAAGTTTTTGCCCTGGTTTTACTTTGCTTACCCTATCAATTTCCTCTCTCTCAGCTACACCCACAGCAAAACCAGCTAAATCAAAATCCCCCTCACTATACATTCCTGGCATCTCTGCAGTCTCTCCACCAATCAAAGCACACTCAGCCTCTTTACATCCTTTTGCTATTCCAGATACTACATCTTTTGCATCAGCAGATACTAACTTACCAGTAGCATAATAGTCCAAAAAAAACATTGGAGTAGCAAAATTACAAATCAAATCATTAACACACATAGCGACCAAATCAATTCCAACGCTATTTAATCTATGAGACTCTATTGCTAATTTAAGCTTTGTTCCAACCCCATCTGTTGCACTAAGTAAAACTGGCTCTTTATATCCTTTTGGCAGAGCATAAGCCCCAGCAAATGAGCCAATTCCACCTATTACATTCTCATCGAAAGTTGATTTAACATCATCTTTTATAGCCTCTACAAAGCTATTTCCAGCATCTATATCTACACCCGCATCTTTATAACTTATCTTTTCCAATTATCTATCCTCACATTTTGGTAAAATCTGCCTTAATAAGTTTCTCAAAGGACAAAATCCAATAAAACCATCAAGAAACAAAGCTACAATTACTACTAAATCTATAATAAAAGTATATTGCATATTATCACTGCCCAAAAAACCCAAGCTAAAGCCAATAGCAATTGCAATAATTATACTTCTCATTCTATCAGCACATATATTGAACATATTTTATCCTTTTAATTCATTTTTTTATTATACCAAAAGCTTTTTAAGTCTCTCTAATTTAATTTCACTAATTTTTAAACTCCATTCAACCCTATCTTCTAAAAAATTTCTATTAATTGGGCTAATATCTAACTTATTTAACAAATACTCTATCTCTCTTTGTCTTGCATATTTATCTACTATCTTAAAATCAATCAACTCTTCATAATCAATCAAATCAGCACTATTAATAACCTTTTTAGCACTTGCTCCATAAGCTCTAACCATACCTCCAACACCAAGCTTAATACCACCAAAATATCTAACTGTAACTATAGCACTATTTATAATATCTTCACCCCTTAAATAATTTAGAGTAGGAACACCAGCAGCACCCTTTGGCTCACCATCATCGCTACTATTTTCAACTATTTGTTTATACTCATTTAACTCTCTATATGCATAGATTATATGATTTGCCTTAGGATGCTCTTGTCTAATTAAGGCTAAATTATCTCTAAATAGCTCTATTGGCATCAAATATGATATAAATTTTGACTTTTTTATCTCATTTGTCTCTTTATATATACTTTTTACACACTTCATATGCATATTATATATTAATTTTGATACAATTTAGATATGAAGAGATTTGATATAATAATTTTAGGAGCAGGTGCAAGTGGTATGGTAACTGCTATACTTCTTGCAAAAAGTAATCTATCAGTTTTGCTAATTGAAAAACAAAATAGAGGTGGCAAAAAGATACTTGCTAGTGGTAATGGAAAATGCAATATTGCCAATACTAATATCTCAAAATCAAACTTTTATGGAAATAATAAAAAGCTAATTGACTCTCTACTAAAAGATTACTCATATAATGATATTGAACAATTTTTTAAAAATCTAGGTTTAGAGTTTGTAAAAAAAGAAGATAATAGAGTATTTCCAAAATCACTACAAGCAAAAACTCTACTAGAGCTTTTAGAATATTATATACAAAAATTAAATATAACTACTATATATAATGCTAAGAGTGTTGAGATAAAAGAGTCATTTAAAATAAGTATAAATCAAAACCAACACTTCTACTCAAATAGATTAATAATAGCTACTGGAAATAAAGCAGCCCCTCAACTTGGAGGCAATAGTAGTGGTTTAGAAATAGCCAAAAAATTTGGACATACTATTATAGAGCCTCTCCCAGCCCTAACTCCTCTTTACTCATCATCACCAATTTGTAAAAAATCTGCAGGTGTAAAAATTGAAGTAACTTTAAAATTACTTTCAGATAATAAAGAGATTACTTCAAAAAAGGGAGATTTACTATTTACTAAATATGGAATTAGTGGTTTAGCAACATTAGATATAAGTATAGAAGTTGCACAACTAATTAGAAAAAATCAAAATATCAAATTATATATTGACTTTTTCAACAATTATTCAAAAAGAGAGTTATTTGAGTTTTTAAAAAACAGGGTTGATAAACAAAGAAATCTTCCCATTGATATTTGGCTAAACTCTATTATAAATAGCAATATTGCAAAATCAATATTAGATGATTTAAATCTACACAAAATTAGCGAAAAAAATCTAAATAACTCTCATATCAAAGATATTTCAAACCTATTAAAGAGTTATCCAATTAAAGTAGATGCATTAAGAGAGTTTAAATATGCTGAAGTAGCAATTGGAGGAGTTGATTCCAATGAAGTAACTCTAAATTTAGAAAGTAAAAAAATTAAAAATCTTTATTTTGTAGGAGAAGTTTTAGATATAATAGGAGATAGAGGGGGATATAATTTTATATTTGCTTGGCTAAGTGCATTTAGAGTAGCAAAAGCTATCTCTAAAAAGTTAAATTAATATCCACTACTTCCTACTAGTGCAGTAATATATTTTAGCATTGCATCAAGATAGAATACTGAAGTAACAGTTATAAATGCAGCCAAACCTACTACAACCTCTAAAGCTAAAGATCTATTTGCATAAACCACTTTATCACCTGCCAAATCTGCTGGTTTCAAGAACATATATACAATCAATTTCAAATAGTAATAAACTGCTATAGCACTATTTAATGCCAAAATCAATGCAACCCATTTATACCCAGCATCAACTATTGCACTCAATATGTATAATTTACCCCAAAATAGACTAAATGGAGGCACACCTGCTAAAGATAACATAAATATACCCATAATTATAGCTGCCATAGGAGCTTTTTTAATCATTCCAGCAAATTTACTATATGGATGATGAAATCTATCATGATGTATATTATATTTATGACGACTTATCCAAAGCATAGAAAATGCTCCAAGGTTTGTAAACATAAATAGAGCATAATATAAGAAAATAGATGAATAACCTTTAGTTGTATCTAGAGCAATAGCTGCCAATACAAAACCAGCATGAGAAATAGAGCTATAAGCTAACATTCTCTTTACATCTTCTTGAACTAAAGCCATCATATTTGAAAGTGTTGTAGTTATGATAGCTAGAACCAATATTGTATATTTTATAGTAGCAATATCTAACTCCATATACATACCAAATAGACGAATAGCAACTACCATCATTGCTACCTTTGGAACTATAGACATATATCCAGCCATAGATGCACTTGCACCCTCATAAGTATCTGGAGTCCACATATGAAAAGGTATTAAAGATACTTTAAATCCAATTGCTACAATCATCAATAATGCACCACCAATTATAGGCACAATAATATAAGGCTCATTAAGTTTTTCTTGAAAGATTTGAACTATTAAATTCATCTCTACAGAGCCAGTAACAGCATATATAGCAGCCGCACCCATTGCAAAGAAACCTGAAGCCATTGCTCCCATTGTAAAATATTTAATTGCTGCTTCATGAGCTAATTTAGTATTATGCATAGCAATTAATGTATAAAGTGCCAAAGAAGCAGTCTCTAAACCTACAAAAATAAGAATTAAATTATCACTAGCAGCCATAAATTGGAAACCAAATACCATAAATAAAAATAGTGCAAAATATTCTGGATATGAAAAATCATGAAACTTTCTTTTTGTCAAAGCCAAAGGAATAAATAGCATTGATGCACCAATGATTAATATTTGACCCAAAATAGATACACCATCTATTAAGATTGTATCAAAAAATCCTCTCGAATTTGTTTCCAAACTTAAAGTAGCCCCCATAGCAACAAACAAAGTAAGCTCTGTCAAAACAACATAAAATGTTTTATCTAAATCAGATTTTATTAAATCAATCATCAATATTATCAAAGCTCCAACAAGCGTTACTAACATTGGAGAAAGTGTTATTAAATTAAGTGTCGAAAAATCGATATTTATATTATTTATAGGCATCATTATTTTGCCTCCTTTGCACTTTTGCTTACATATATTATCTTTTTAGCCTCATCACTCTTAGCCTTCTTGTGCATCATCTCAACCAATGCTTTAGTAGTATTATCAATTGGACCTAAAACTGGTTTAGGATATACCCCAAGCCATACAACAATTGCTACCAAAGGAACAAGAGCCATAATCTCTTTTGAGTCTAAATCTTTGATATTTTCATTTTCTGGTTTAGTAATTGGTCCAAAAAGACTCTTTTTAACAACTCTTAGCATATATACAGCACCAATTATTATTGATGTTCCTGCAAGAACTGTTAAAATTGGTGAAACTCTAAAGAAACCAGCCAATGATAAATACTCCCCAACAAAACCGATTGTTAAAGGCAAACCTACTGAAGCCATAGTCATTACAACAAAAATTGTTGCAAAATTTGGCATAGATTTAGCCAAACCTCCAAATTCACTTAATAACTTAGTATGTCTTCTATCATAAACTACACCTACAAGTAAGAATAGAGCTCCAGATACAATACCATGAGAAAGCATTAAAAATACGCTACCAGCAATACCTTCTACATTCATTGCAAATGTTCCAAGAACAATTACACCCATATGAGATATAGAACTATAAGCAATAACTTGTTTCATATCTTTTTGTGCATATGCTACCATTGCAGTGTAAATAATCATAATTATTGATATAATTGCTACAGGCACAATATAAGCTACTGATGCATCTGGAAATAGTGGTAAAGAGAATCTTACAAAACCATAAGTTCCCATTTTAAGCAATACAGCTGCTAATATTACAGAACCAACTGTTGGTGCTTGACCGTGAGCATATGGAAGCCAAGTATGAAATGGAAACATTGGAACTTTTATAGCAAAACCTAAGAAAAATGCCCAAAATAACCATTTTTGAACATCAAATGGAAGTAACAATCCATACCAATCAGTTAATGAAAAACTCCAATGACCAGTTGTAGCTTGATAAATTGATGCTAAATATAAAATACCAATTAACATTACAAGCGAACCTGCAAATGTATATATAAAGAACTTTATAGATGCATATAATCTTAAATTACCACCCCACGCACCAATAATATATAACATAGGAACCAAACTAAATTCCCAGAATATATAAAATAGTATTACATCTAAAGATACAAATACACCTACCATAGCTACTTCTAAAAATAATAAAGTAACTATCATATTCTTTACATCATCTTTAACACTTAAAGCAATTATACCAATAAGTGTCATTAGAGTAGTCATTATAACTATAAATAGACTTATACCATCTACACCTAAATAGTAGCTAATTCCAAATTGAGGAATTAAATCAACTTTTTCTATAAACTGCATCCCAGGGTTATTAATATCATAGCTACCCCAAAGCCATAAAGATAGCAAAAACTCTGCAGCTGCAACAGTAATTCCATATACTCTAATGCTATTTTTGCTTACCATAAAGCCAAATATTGCAGCAATTAGAGGAAAGAAAATCAAAACACTCAAAATATTACTCATCTACTCTCTCCTTATTTTATCACAACAAATATAACTGCAATGATAGTAGTCATAATTAAACCAAAAGTCATCCATTTTAGATAACTTGATAGATTTCCATTTTGTGCTCTTCTACTTACATCACCACCACTCTCTATTGCTTTTGCAATACCATCAACTGTTGCATCAACAACTTTCATATCTACACTCCAAGATAGACTAGATAGCTGTTCATATGGTTTAGTAATTGTTTTTTCATATAAAAGTGGTATATAGTATTGATTAGCTAATAGCTTATAAGCAAAACCATTTTCTACATGATAATCTCTTTTTAAACCTTTTGCATATTTAATATAAGCTAATACAATACCACCTACAGCAATAAGTGTTGTAACAATAATCAAAATCCATACCATATGCTCTGTATGTTCACTCATCTCATAAGGAGGTAAGAATTTAGTAACAAACTCCATAAAATCCTCTTTAAAGAAACCAAAAATAACTGCCATTATTGCAAGTGGACTTAATGCCCAAAATACCCAATTTGGTGCACCGTGTGGATGGATTCCATACTTTTTATATCTCTCATCTCCAAGGAATACTAAGAATACTTGACGGAAACTATAAAACGCTGTTAAACCAGCTGTAAACCACAATACAAACCAAATTCCATAAGTATGTTCATTAAATGCAACCTCTAAAATTGTATCTTTAGAGAAGAAACCAGCAAATGGATATATACCTGCTAATGCTAAAGATGCTAATCCCATAAATAAGAATGTCTTAGCCATATGCTTTTTAAGTCCACCCATCTTAAATATATCAAGCTCATCATTCATACCATGCATTACATTACCAGCACCCAAGAATAATAGGGCTTTAAAGAATGCATGTGCTGCAAGGTGGAATAGTGCAACCCAATAAGCTCCAAGCCCAGCTGCTGCAAACATATATCCAAGTTGTGAAAGTGTAGAGTATGCAATAATTCTTTTTAAATCTCTATTAACTAATGCCATAGATGCAGCAAAGATTGCTACAAATGTTCCAAGCACAGCAATAAAATAGCTAACTTCTGGAATCATCTCATATAGAGGATGAGCTCTAATCACTAAATATACACCAGCTGTAACCATTGTTGCCGCATGAATAAGTGCTGATACTGGAGTTGGACCTTCCATAGCATCTGTAAGCCAAGTATGAAGTGGGAATTGTGCTGATTTACCCATTGCACCAATAAATAGTGCTATACCTATACCTACTAATAATGAATGGTCAGCACCTTTTAATTGTGCAAAGAATTCAGAATAATTTAGCGTTCCAAAATTCCAATAAATCATAAAAATACCAATAAGCATCCCAAGGTCTGCAATACGGTTTACAATAAATGCCTCATTTGCAGCCCATGCTGGTGATACTGCTGGATTTATATCTTTTGATACATCTTCTTTATGATACCAAAATCCTATTAACAACCAAGAACAAACACCAACTCCTTCCCAACCTACAAATAATCCAAGGAAGTTATCACTCATAACTAAAACCATCATTGAAAAAACGAAAGCTGATAGGTATGAGAAGAATCTATTATAGCTTCTATCATGTCCCATATAGTAGTTTGAGTAAACATGAACAACTGTTGATACCAAAGTAACTACACTCATCATAACTGCAGTTACTTGATCAACACTAAAACTAAATTTAACATCCATACCCCCAACAACTATCCAATCCATTAATGTAACATGAATAGGTTTAGGATTCTCCATTAAATAAACCAAAAGATTAAGAGATGCAATTAATGATATACCAATAAGTATAGATGTAACAGCTCCAACTAAATATGTTTTTGGTCTTTGAGCAAAAAGTGCTGCAAATAGTGAACTAACTAATGGAGCAAAAAGTGCTATATAAACTAAATTCTCCATACCCTACCCCTTCATTACGCTATATTTATCTAAATCTAATGTGCCATACTTTTTATAAGCTAATATTAACAAGCCTAATCCTACAGCAACCTCACTAGCAGCAATTGCTATAATAAATAGAGCAAATAGCTGACCACTCAAATCTCCTATATATACACTAATTGCCGCAAAAGCAATATTCGCTGCATTTAGCATAATCTCTGTTGCAAAAAAGAGCATTAAAAGATTCTTTCTTCTAATAACACCTGCTATTCCTATGCTAAAGAGTAAAACCGATAATACCAAATAGTGTGTTAGTGTTAGTGTCATTTTTGCTCCTTTAATTCAGCCTCTGGGTCAGTTCCTACATATACTTCAGATAGTGATTTATCCATCTTTTTACTAGCCAAAATAATTCCAGCTATCATTGCAACAAGCAACATTACAGCTGCAACTTCAAATGGAATCAAATATTTTGTAAACAAAACTTCACCAATTACATGTGGATTATCTGCACCTTTTGTTCCAGTAACTAATGGTTTAATATTTTTACCAATTGATGGAGCCGCAAATATAACTACCATAATTAAAGCACTCACACCACTTAATAAAAATACTAACCATCCAGGACTATTTTTCTCTTTAATATCTTTGGTAGCATCAAAAAACATCATACCAAAAGCATATAGTGCCATAACAGCACCAGAATATACAACTAATTGAACTGCACCTAAAAAGTCTGCCCCTAAAACAAAAAAGAGTCCAGAAATCAAAACCATTCCAGCTGCTAATGAACTCATAGAGTAGAGTATATTTCTACTTAAGATTGTTACCAAAAAGAGCCCCGTTATCAAAATACTAAATATATAAAATGCTATCGCTTCCATTTCTACTCTCCTTAATAAGCAAGTGGTGTTTTCTTGATATTCTCATCTGCATTTGGCGATACTGCACCAAAACCTGGATACTCTTTTTGCTCTTTTAATTTATCTAAAGGTGTTAGCATATCCTCAAATGTTGAATAACTAGCTCTTTGTTCACTTGCAGTCTCATATCTTCCACCATGAACAATTGCAAGTTCTGGACAAACCTCTGCACAATATCCACAAAATATGCATCTTCCAAAATTAATTGTATATTCACTAACCTCTTTTCTTTGGTTTTCATCATATCTTGTATCCATTCTGATACAATCAGATATACAAATTTTTTCACAAAGCCCACATCCAATACATCTATAATGACCACTTTCAAGCAATCTTAACATATCATGAATAGCTCTATATCTAGGACTAATTGGTAACTTCTCGAATGGATATTTTACTGTATGCATCTCTCCTAAGAAAAGAGCTTTAAACATTTCACGAATTGTAACTTTAAGTCCAACTAAAAGCTCTAATTTTACTGAACGCTTTACTACTCTTTTAAACTTTCCCCAACCAGTAGTAGGTGTTGGTTCAAGCTCTAGCATTCTGTAGTTTTGCACTCCTACATTTCTATTTTTAAAATTATCTAAACTCATTTTTATCTCCTTAAGCCATCATAACAATGCCAGTTATCAAAATATTTAAAACTGCAAGTGGCATTAAAACTTTCCAACACAACCACATTAACTGATCAGGTCTAACATGAGGCCAAGCCGCTCTAACCCAAAGCATCAAGAAGAAGAAAAATGATACTTTTAAGATTATTGCCAAACCTCCTGGAATTGGACCTAATGGGTTAAATCCACCAAGAAATACAAGTGATGCTAAAAATCCTATTGTAATCATATTAGCATACTCACCAATAAAAAACATACCCCATCTCATCCCACTATACTCTGTTGCATAACCAGATACAACCTCTGCTTCATGCTCTAGCAAATCAAAAGGCGTTCTATTTGTCTCAGCAAATCCTGAGATTAAAAATAGTATAAATGCAAGAGGTTGAGACCAAACTATCCAATTAGATATACCACCTGCTTGATAGTTGTTAAAATCTATTAAAGATAAAGAACCAACAATCATAATAGGTGCAAGTAGTGATAAACCAGTAACAACCTCATAACTTAAAAATTGAACTGCAGTTCTTGCACTACCTATAATACCCCACTTATTATCTTGAGCCATACCTGCAAGTAGTGGTCCATATAATCCAACTCCCATCATTGCTATTACAAACAACAAACCAATATTCAAATCTGATACAATTGGTTTTACTGTAATACCAGCAATTGTAAATTCAGGCAATAGTGGAACAGCTGCTAATGCTATAAATGCTGTTGCAGCAGTAATTGCTGGTGCAACCATAAATATAATTCTATTAGCACCTTGAGGAACAAAATCCTCTTTGGTAAATAGCTTTATACCATCTGCTAAAATTTGTAAAAGTCCATATGGACCAACATGCATAGGACCAAGACGCCTTTGCATAAATGCAAGCACTTTTCTTTCTAAATAAGTTCCAAATCCAGCTAATGCTGAAATAACAGCCAATATTAAAATAGCCTTAATTATTGTTCCAATAATATATCCATCCATACTCTACACCTTTGTTATAGTTACTTTTGCATATCTGTTTTTACCAAATAGACTATAAATATCATACTTTGATAAAAAGTCTGGTATTTCAACTATATCACCACTCATTAAATCATCAACTTCAACTGGAAGCTCAATAGCCTCACCACTCTCAAACTCTACTTTTACTCTATCGCCAAGTTCACTAGCTCTATCTTTAGATGCATATAGAGCAAAAGGCTCAAAAATTTGATGAGCTTTATTTGTATAATCATTAAATTGTCTTTGAGGATTACATCTATATGCTATATCTCCCTCAAGTGTTGAATCTTCAAAATCATTGATATTAATTCCCTCTTTTTCAACACTTAAATTAGCAACAATATAGCCTCTATTTTCACTCTTGTCATTATTAAACTCATTTGGCAAATCATCAAAATTAACTACTTGGAAGCCTTTTTCTACTGGAAGTTTAGATGTCCAATCTATTGTATATTCATTATCAAAACCAAGCTCATTTAATATATCATTTAATTCATAGCCACCATAAGGTAAAGCTGCATTTATAGGAACTACTCTTTTATTCATATTTGTAATAGTTCCTTCTTGCTGATTCATAGCTGGAATATCAAAATCCCCATCTCCAAGTGCACTAATTCTAAAATCACCCGGCTCATTATAACCTACAACAAAGCCTTCTTCTTCATCATCCAAATCACAAATCATACTAACACCAAGGGCATTTGATTTTGGTGGGATAAATGCAACTTTTATATTATCGCAACTCTCTTCTATCAAAGCTACTAAATTAGCTAAATTTTTAGCTCTATTATGGAAATATAAATCCTCACCTATCATTAGAGCAAATTTCTCTTTTTTCTTTAAGGCTTTATCTAAATCTTCTTCAAAGCTCTCTACATTACCACCTAACTTTTCTACCAAAAGATTAGCTTCATACTCTACTTCTTCTTCTATTGTTTTTGGAACTTTCTTTTTAACCTCTTTCTCTTCCCCACTCTCTTCATCTTTAACAATCTCAACAACCTCTTCCATAATCTTTTTGCTTACTTTTTTAACTCTTTTTTCTTTGAAGCTATCAAGTTTATCTTTTATATTCTGAGGCAACTTATCTTTATTAGCCAATATATCTAAAACTAAAAGCAGTGCATACTCTTCATCACCTGGCTTATGATTAAACTCAAATACACTCTTTCCAAATGTAGGAACCAAGCCATCACCTACTGGATGGAAATAAAATCCTGCACCTTTATTCATCTTTTGAATATTATTAAATACATATCTAACATTTGGATTATCACTTCTTAGTTTAGCACCTACAGATATTGCAAAATCACACTCATACATATCACTAAAATTATCTTTATATAGTGCTCTTCCACTTGCTTTTGAATAATATTTTAAGAAATCTTGGAATGGCTTTACTTCTTTATTTACAAGCTTAATACCAAACTTCTCTTTAAGTTTTTGAAGCATCAAAGCCTCTTCATTTGTAATCATAGAATTAAATCTAATAGTATCTGCTTTTTTAATAGCATTTATAGCCTTATCAAATGCAACTCTATCTTTTTTAACATCTCTATTTTCATAATCATATCCAAATCTACCAGCACCACAAAGGCTTTGATAGTGCCACTCATTTTTTACTCTAAAAATCTTTTCAACTGGATTATCAATGCTCTCAGCTCTTGTTTCATAATATAGATGACAAGCACTTGAACAGTGAGCACACGAACTTGGAACCTCTTTTAAATCCCAAGGATTTGCTTTATATATAAAATCTCTCTCCGTTAATGCACCCACAGGACAAACAGCTGCACACTCACCACAATCTGAACAATCTGTAAAATCTGTTCCATTGCTTGGTGCAATTAAAGATTTTTGTAGCTTATTCCACATCGCATAAGCATCTTTTGGCATACTCTCTTTGTATGATTTATCTAGCGGATCTCCACCTCTTTTAGTAGTCTTTAGTGCTGAATCTCCAATCATATCTTTACAAACAGTAACACACCTCTCACATACGATACAAAGTCCAGCATCATAGTGTAATACGCTACTCCAATCCTTTACTTCTCTATTTGTATCTCTAATAGCGTAGTGTTGAGAATCTATTGCAAGTTCTAGTGTATAGTTTTGTAATTCACACTCGCCATGCTGATCACAAACACCACATTGCAATGGATGGTTTACATCATAAACCTCCATAATCGCTCTACGCTCTTCTAAAATTTCCTCATTTTGGGTAACTACATTCATACCATCTTTAACTTTGGCATTACAAGAATATACCCTTTTACCATCAGCCTCAACCAAACAAATACGACATGCAAGTGTAGGCGAACATCTTGTCAAGTAGCAAATAGCTGGAATAAATATATCATTAGCTCTTGCTACATTTAAGATATATTCACCCTCCTTCGCTTTACACTCAATGCCATCAATAGTTACATTTATTAAATTCTCACTCATTAGCACTACCTACTTTATTAATTTTTATCCTACTAAATCTATAAGAGGATATCGCAAACGCACTTAAGCCCATATCAAAAGTTGGGCATAACGCAAAAGTTCCCTTCAAAGATGTATCAATCCTAAACACCCTTGTTACCTTTTTACCATCTATCTCAAACTCAACCTCATCTCCATCTGCTATTTTAGCAGCCAAAGCAAACTGTTGTGAGCCTAATAAATAGGCATTTTCTTTTGTTAGGGTTGCTTTTTGAGTAAATGGGTTTCTATTGTGTGCACTATTTACCAAGTATGAAATCACACCATCAAAACTCTCTAACTCACCAATTTCTTCAATATTTAGAGTAGATTCAAACTCTTTTTCATCCAATCTATAGCCTCTTAAATCCTCACCCAAAGGTGAAAATTCAATTTTTAATGAATCAAAATCTACTTCTTTAAAGCCACTCTCTTTTGGTAACTCTTTAGTAAAATCAATTGTGTATTTTCTACCCACTCCAAACTCATTAGCTATATCATTTAAGATATATCCATCATATGGAAGGGCTACATGTAATGGAACAACTCTCCTATCAATTGTAACTATAGTTCCTTCTTGCTGATTAAGTGCTGGCATATCCAAATCTCCATCGCCAAGTGCACTTAAATTAAAGTCTGCTTCACAATTATAACCTACACTAAATCCATCTACACTCTCTTCTAAATCACAAATCAAACTGATTCCAAGAGTGTTACTTTTTGGAGGGATAACTAATAATTCAAATGGAGTAAACTTCTCTATTGCTGCAACAATCTTAGCAATATTTTCTACTCTTTTATGATTAAATATATCCTCTCCAACAACTAGTGTAAATCGCTTCTTCTTCCAAAACTCCAACTTCAAGCTATCAATCTCTTCTTCAGAGATTGCACTCTCTCCACTCAAATTTCCAATATCTAGCTCATTTATAAAATCTTTTATCTCATCTGGAGTATTATCTCTTACAAATAGCTCCAAAAGCATTGCTAATACTGCCTCTTCACTTCCTGGCTCATACTTTATAAACTTAGTAACTAAATTTTGAATTCTGCTATCTTCTATTGGATGCATATATACAACTCTTGCTTTCTCTCTCTTTGTGGCCATAGCTATATGATTTTTAACCATAGGAGCATCATCTTTAATACGAGTTCCTACTACTACAATTGCATCACTTTTTGATAAACTATTTTGAGTAGCTCCCCAAAAAGATTTTCCACTAGCTTTATTATACGCTTTTAAAAACTTACTAAATCCATATGCATCAGGACATACAAGCTTTGCCCCAGTTTTTGAAGCTATATTTTTAAGCATTAAAGCCTCTTCGTTTGTTATTAGAGAGCTAAATTTTATACTCTTAGCACTCTTAAAAGCCTCAATTGCCTTATCAAACGCTATCTTATCTTTAAATGCATCTTTATTTTCAAAATCAAACCCAAATCTACCAGCACCACAAAGTGAACTAAACTCAAAATTATTAGTTACTCTATATATCTTCTCATTAGGATTATCAATACTTTCGTGCTTACTCTCATATATCATATCACAACCGCTACTACAAAATGCACAACTAGATGGAACTTTATTTAACTCCCATGCATTTGAGCTATATTTAAAATCATGACTAACCAAAGCACCAACTGGACAAACAGCCATACACTCACCACAATCGATACAATCATCGTTTGGATTTGTATTGATAATTGTTGATTTATATCCACCAACACTAATTTGAAGCTGCTCACTTCCTACTATCTCATTACATACCCTAACGCACTTCTCACACATTATGCATAAACTAGCATCATAATCTATAAAACCCCAATGTTGAACAGGTCTATGCATCTCTTTAGCAGTGAAGTTTTGAGTATCTACATTAAACTCTAAAGTCTTATTTTGCAAATCACACTCACCACTCTTATCACAAACACCACACTCAAGAGGGTGATTTACATCATATAGCTTCATTATATTTCTTCTTTCACTCTCTAGTGCCTTAGTATTAGTAGTAATTATAGCACCATCAACAGCCTTCTCTTGACAAGAGAGTATCATACCATCAACACCTTCTACTTCAACAACACACATTCTACAAGATGCAATAGGCTCTACTTTAGTTAAGTAGCACATAGTTGGTATATATATTCCATTTTCTCTAGCTACTTCTAAAATGGTTTTACCATAAGTAGTCTCTATCTCTTTACCATCAATTGTTATTTTAATGATCTTTTTTCTACTATTATCTACACTACTCATATCACACCGCCACCATTGCAATATAATAACATCTCATACATCTCTCAGCCTCTGCAATAGCCTGTTCGCCACTTAACCCTAAGTTTACTTCTAAATTATTATGTTTTCTCTCTTCAACACTTAATTTTTCACTAACCTCTCTTGGAATTCCAGGCATCCAACCTTTAATCTTCTCATCTTTATTATATACTTTAAGACGCTTTAAATGATCTTCCATTATCTCATCATCAGTTAAGCTAACTTCACCATCATATATATATCTACTAATCACACTAGCAGCTCTTTTTGCTTGTCCTACTGCATTAACAATTGTCATAGGACCATATTCACAATCTCCAGCAGCAAACAATCCAGGGCGACTACTCATATAGTCTCTTCCATTTGTTAAAATAGTATTCCAACTAGTTAACTCTATATTCCAATCTTGTGGCAATATAGATAAATCTGCAGCTTGTGATACTGCAGGTATTAAATAATCACACTCTATTGTAAAGTCTGCACCCTCTATCTTAACTAATTGTGGCCTTCCACCATCTGGGTCTGGAACTAATTCAAATCTATTTACTTTAAGCTCTTTTAATTTGTCATCTTCATCTGTTACAATCTCTTCAACTGCAGAGTGGAATATAAACTCTACTCCCTCTTCAACAGCTTCATGATACTCTTCATAAGTTGTATTTCTAATAATAGTTTTTTCATCCCTACGATATAGCATTATTACTTTTTTTGCATTTGCACGAATAGCACATCTTACAACATCCATAGAGGTAAAACCACCACCAACACAAACTACAGTTTTACCAGTTAAATCTACATAATCCTTATCCATATCAAGCATTTGCTGCTCTTTAATCTCTTTTGGAACAGGAATATTATACTTAACCCATAAATTAACACAATCTAAAAAGTTTATTGCTCCCCAATAACCTTTTATCTCATCTCTCTCATTTTTTGCACGAACTTTTTTAGATAACCTTGTTCCAAATGCAAGAAGTGTTGCATCATACTCACTATCTAACTCTTTTAATCTATCAGCTGTTACTTTATGATTTCTATATATTGTTACAGCTTCAAGTGATTCTACTAATTCTATATCTTTGTTATATCTAGAAACAGGCATCCTATATTCAGGAACACCTACTGCAACTTCACCTCCAAGCACTGGAAGCTCTTCAAATACATCTACTTTTATACCCTCTAAGCCCAAATAATACGCAGCAGTAAGCCCTGCTGGTCCTGCACCTACTATTGCAACTTTTTTACCATCATTTCTTAATGGTTTAGGCTCTTGAGGGTGGAAAAAACTCAAATTATGGTCTGTTTCATAATCAGCACCTAATCTTTTTAGTTCCATAATAGAGATTGGCTCATCTAAATTTGCACGCCTACAAGCATCTTCACAAGGATGAGGGCATACTCTACCACAAGTATGAGCTAAAGGCATGGTTTTGCGAGTAGCACTCAAAGAGTTTGTAAACTCCATATCTCTAACGCCCTCAATATATGCTGGTATATCAACATGTGATGGACACATATCAATACAAGGAGCAGTTACTTTAGCTATATATCCATTTTTACTCTCATCATACTCTTTAGATTTAACTTGCTCCAAAATACATCTATCAAACTGCTCTTTGTAATACTCTATTAAATCTAATATTGGCTTAGGAACAGTTCGTCCTATTTCGCATTTTGAAGTCTCCATCATAGTTTTGCTAACTTCTCTTAGATGCTCAATATCTTCAAAACTTCCTTCGCCTCTTGCAATCTTATCTAGTAAATCATACAAAATTCTACCGCCCCATCTTCCAGGTGCACATCTACCACATGCTTCAGAATAAACTTGATATTGAGCAGCATACTCCATAGCAAGACGAACAGCATCTATATCTTCATCAAATATTGCCACACCATCCCAACCAATAAAAGCACGGCTAGGTTTATTCTCATCATACTCAACTGGTAATTTAAAAGAAGTCTCAGCCCACTCCTCTTTTGGCTTAGAGCGATTATCTATAAACTCTCCTTGCCAAGTCGAAAAGATTACTGCTGACATTATTTACCCTTTTTCCTTACAACAATAGTCCAATCAACCTCATTGAACTTTAATGAGTTCAACAACTCATGCCCACTCTCTTTAATTACATCTGCACTCTTTTGAATCGGAGAAAAATCACCAATTTCAAATAAGAAAATTCCTACTTCTTCATTTTTTAAATCTTTATCTATCAACTCTAACATTCTGTCATAAAAATTATCATGCAAATGCCTAAGATCATACCTTTTCATACTACTTCTCCTTAATTTTAGGCGACCTAACGGTCAACCTCACCAAATACGATATTTGTTGAACCAATTATAGTTACAACATCAGCTATATATGTTCCAACAAGAAGGTCTTGCAATACTCCAGTATGGAAGAAACTAGGAGCTCTTACTTTCAATCTATAAGCATATGGTTCACCCTCTGATTTAATATAAAAACCAAGTTCACCTTTTGGAGATTCAGTAGGTGCATATACAGTTCCTCTTGGAGGTCTCATACCTTGAGTTACAAGAACAAAATGTTGCATCAAAGCATAATTTTGTGTCATAATCTCCTCTTTAGGAGCAGAAATATATTGAGGAGCATGAGCCATAAGTTTTTGCTCTGTTTTTGGATACATAGAAATTAATTGTCTTAAAATCTTAATAGACTCTTTCATCTCTTCCATATATAATCTATATCTTCCATAGCTATCTTTTCTATCAGTTACAGGAATATCAAAATCAAGCTCTCCATATAGCTCAT